>CAMGPO010000049.1 GCA_946060825.1 uncultured Clostridia bacterium
GTATGTTGGATCCTGATCGGCTATATCTATTTGATTCTGAACAAATCGAACGGATTTATTTTCTTGGTTTTCAAGATGGAGAAGGGTTATCCTTCCTTGATAAATTGAACCATTTGGGTGAATGAGGCATCAAGCGAATCAATTGGGGAGGCACTATGGACTGGGCAGCAATCACCTATCCCGGCACACGGGAGATCAACGAGGACAGTCTGGGCGAGACAGAAGCGCAGGGAACCCGGTGTTTCATCGTGGCAGACGGACTGGGCGGCCATGGCAAGGGCGACATTGCATCGCATCTGGCCGTCGCCGCGTTCCAACGGGTCTTCCGGGAGAGCGGGGCGCCTCTGCAGGAGCGGATGGAATCCGCGTTTTCCCAGGCGCAGAAGGACATCCTGGAGGAGCAGGCCAGAGCCCGCGCCCCAATGCAGATGAAGACGACGGCCGCTGCGCTGGTTGTCACGGAGAACGAGCTTCTCTGGGGCCACATCGGCGACACCCGGATCTACGGATTTGCGCACAACCGGGTCAAATCCAGGACTCTGGATCACAGCGTTCCGCAGATGCTGGTGTTGGCAAGGGAAATCAAGGAAAATGAAATACGCTTTCACCCGGACCGCAACAAGCTGCTCCGGGTTTTGGGCGTATCCGGAGAGACTCCGCGGTTTGAACTGTCGGAACTCCAGAAACGGAAAAAGTATCAGGCGTTTTTGCTGTGTACGGACGGCTTTTGGGAGCTGATTCTCGAAAAAGAAATGCAGCAATGCCTGAAATCTGCGAAGTCGGCCCAGGATTGGCTGGAGCAGATGGTAACGATAATTCGCGGGCGCGGCGAAGGAGAAGAAATGGATAACTTCTCCGCAATTGGCGTGCTGCTTTGAGGAGCGCTATGGATCAAATTTTCATGGAAAGAGTCGGCGCGGATTTCCCCTGTGAAGTGGAGCTGCGCTCGGACATCGGCGGACGTGAGGACCAGCAGGATCGCGCCTATGCCTACGCCGACCCTTCGATCACCTTTGCCATTGTCTGCGATGGCATGGGCGGTACGGAGCACGGCGAGCTGGCCAGCAGAATTGCGGTGGAGACCATGCGCGAACTGCTGCAGGCATTCGTCGCCCAGCAGCCCCCGGGGGACGTGGTACGGTTCCTCTCGGATGCCATGACGGAGCTTGACCTCCGGGTTTCCCGGGAACTCGGGAATCAGGAGGGCGGCACAACGGCGGTGGCGGTGATCCTCCTGGACGGAGAGCTGTACTGGTTTTCCGCGGGAGATAGCCGGCTCTATATTTTCCGCGGCGGTGAACTGGTCCAGGCGACCAGGGATCACAATTATTTTTTGCGGCTGAATGAGCAGCTCCAGAACGGAGAGATCACGCCGGAACAGTTCCGCCAGGAGTCGGAACGGGGCGAGGCGCTCATCAGCTTTATCGGGATCGGCGGTCTGCCGGTCTACGATTTGACAAACGCACCCCTGCGTGTCATGGAGGGGGACATTCTGCTTTTGACGACAGACGGGCTGTATAAGGCGATCCCGCAGGAATTGATCCTGCATATTCTGCGGGGCGGAGATTCCCTGTCCGCAAAGGCAGACAAATTGATGGCGCAAATTACAGTGCTGAAACATTCCGTTGTGTTGGATAACACAACTTACGCATTGATTAAAATAAACGCGAGAGGTGTTTCGAATGAATAAGGTAAAGTGCGTGAACGGCCATTTCTTTAATCTGGACAAGTTCAGCTGCTGCCCCATCTGCAATGGCGGCGTCGCGGGACAGTCGGACAGCAGGAAGCCCAAGCCTGCGGTGGAACAGATCCATAAGAGCCGGTTGGACAATGTGGATAAAACAGCACGCCTTGTGGAAACTGACACCCCGGACGCGGCGCCGGCGACCGGAAAAGCCGGCGGCATTAAGTGGAGATTCGGACAGAGGACGCCGGACGCCCCGGAAAAAGAGGCAGAGCGTCCGAAGCCGGAGCAGGAACAGGAGCAGGCGGCGCCGCAGGCCGGTGAGACTGCCGGGGAACCGCCGCAGCCGGAGCTCCCCGAAAGCGGTACGGCGGATCAGGCGGAACCGGCGGCTCCCCCCGCAGAGGGCGGACAGAAGGAACCGGAGGGCAGCGCACTGACCCGGGCCGTGGCCGCCACGGGCCACGGCGCGTTTTCCGCGCTGCCCAAGACCGTTGCGTACTATGACGATTTCTCAGAGACGGAGCCGCCGACCGGATGGCTGGTATGCGTCAAAGGCGTCTATCAGGGACAGGCCTTCGGATGCAAGGCCGGCCGGAACAGGATCGGCCGGAACGCAAATTTCGATATTAGCCTGATGAATGACGTCTCGATCACCCGGGAACCGCACGCGATTCTCATTTATGAGCCAAAGCAGAGAGTGTTTTACCTGCAAAACGGCACTGGTGACGGCCTGGTATATCTGAACGGATCGCTGCTGTTCTCCCATGAGCAGCTCCATGCCTATGATAAGGTCCAGATTGGCAACGCAGAGTTTGTATTTCTCCCGCTCTGCGGTGAGCAGTTCACCTGGGACGATTATATCCGCTGATGGAAGGAGAGAACGATTATGCAAATCAGATGCAGCAACTGCTTCCAGGAGTATGACGACGCCCTTGGCCTGTGCCCGAACTGCGGGTACATGGAGGGGGAGGACTTTGCGGAAGCGTACTGCCTGGCGCCCGGAACGCGCATCTCGGAGCGGTACATCATCGGCGAGACGCTGGGCCTAGGCGGCTTCGGCATTACATATAAGGCCTGGGATGTCCAGCTGGAAACCGTTCTGGCGATCAAGGAATATTTCCCCAGCGGCCTGGTCAATCGAACGGCGGACGACCCCAGCGTCTTTCTGGTCGCGAGCAAGAGAGCACAGGAGTTTTCCTCCGGAAAGCAGCGGTTCCTGGATGAGGCCAGAAATATGGCAAAATTCAGCAGCCACCACAATATCGTCAACGTATTCAACTACTTTGAGGCGAATAATACCGCCTACATCGTCATGGAATATCTGGACGGTATGACGCTGAGCCAGGCTCTCCAAATGGAGAACGGTCCGCTGCCCATAGAGCGGTGCGTTTCTATCGCCATCGACATCTGCGATGCATTGGAGTCGATTCACCGGGAGGGGATCCTCCACCGTGACGTCAGCCCGGACAACATCATGCTGTGCAAGGATGGAACCGTGAAGCTCTTCGACTTCGGCGCGGCCCGCTTTTCCGTGGACGCAGCGGAGGACAGCAATGTCACGGTGATCGTAAAGCCCGGATTTGCTCCTCCAGAGCAATATGACAAGATCAACCAGCAGGACGCGCGGACGGACCTGTACGCTCTGGGTGCGACGCTGTATTACGCCCTGACCGGCATCCGGCCGGAGGAGTCCACGGATCGGAAGATAAAGGATACGCTGCAGACACCGAAGGCGCTGGTTCCGGAAATCCCGGACTACATCAATAACGCAATTATGCGCGCCATGGCGGTGGAACCGCAGTTCCGCTTCGAGAATGCGGATGAGTTCCGGAAGGTCCTTCAGCAGAAAATCAAGGTTGCCAGCATTGCGGTGGAACGGAAAAAGCGGCGGAGACGCAGACTGATCGGAATCTGTGCCGCGTTCCTGGTGATCGCCGCCGCAGGCGCCATGCTCTGGATGCGCTGGAAACAGCAGGCGGAGGCAAGTGTGCTGCCCGACGGGAGCATCGAGCTGTGGTATGTCACGACCGGCGACGAAGCGGCGGACAAAGCGGCCGCGGCCTCCTGGCAGGCTGTGACGGGGACGTTTATGCAGGAATATACCAACGTCACGGTGACGGCCGTCGGAGTTCCCGGAGACGTCTATGTGGAAAAGCTGGCGGAGGCGCAGAAATCCGGAACCATGCCGGATATTTTTGAATCCACTGCGCTGCCTGCTTCCCTGCTTTATGACGCCCAGTCGCTCACAACGCTGCTGTCCGACTCCAAAAACAGCATGTATCTGGAGGGCCTGGGCGGACAGGACACCCAGTATCCCTCTGGCCTGATCCTTCCCGCGATCTATGTCAATACTTCCATCGGCCCGGTGCGGGAGGCGAAGGACATTACGGAGATGGCATCTGCCTGCGCCGACTTTGGAAGCACCCTTCTGGGCAGCCAGGATGCGGCGGGACTGTATGAAAGCCTGTACGGCTCCGACCTGTCGGCCTATGTCAGCGACGATGCGCTGGATCAGTTCCTGAGCGGTAACTGCCTGATGTATCTGGGTACGACCGCGGACTATCTTGCGGTGCAGGATGGTCTGATGCGGAAGGACGTGGGCACCTATGCGGTTTTGTTCCCCGAGACCGGGACGTCGGCCTACTCCTACGGCTGCCTGTGGAGCTGCAGCGAGAAGGATGCGGACAGCACGAAGATTGCTTTCGCCCTGCTGGCCTATCTCAATTCCGATCTGGGCCAGGACTACTTTAACATCCGCAATTTTGCCTACAGCGGCTGCGTTCCGGTAACGAAGACCGCCATGGAGAATTATACGGAGAGCTATGTGGAACTGAAAGGCATCAGCGAATTCCTGGAATTGCCCTATGCCAAGTAAGGCAGCGTTAGGAGGATAAGAGGGAAATGAGAACGAGATGTTTGGGCTGTATGGAGGAATATGATGACGCCTACGGCCTGTGCCCCAACTGCGGCTATGAGCCGGACACCGATGTAGACAGCCCCATTCATATGCAGCCCGGCGTGGTCCTCCACGGCCGGTACCTGATCGGCAAGGTGCTGGGCTTCGGCGGATTCGGCGTGACCTACATCGGCTGGGACTTTACGCTCCAGCAGAAGGTCGCCATCAAGGAATACCTGCCCAGTGAATTTGCAACCCGGATGATCGGCCAGACCCAGGTGACGGTGTTTGGCGGCAAGAAAGAGGAACAGTTCGACGACGGCATGGAGAAGTTCGTGGAGGAAGCCAAGCGGCTGGCCCAGTTCCAGAACGAGGAAGGAATCGTCCGGATCTTTGACAGCTTTGCGGAAAACAACACGGCCTATATCGTCATGGAATATCTGGAGGGCGAGACCTTAACGGCCTATCTGGACCGCAACGGGAAAGTCCCCATCGACGAGGCAATCCAGATGCTGATGCCGGTGCTGGAATCGCTGGAGACGGTCCATGAGGCCGGGATTATTCACCGGGATATCGCGCCGGATAATATTTTCCTGACGAAGAACGGCCGGGTCAAGCTGATCGACTTCGGTGCGGCCCGCTATGCGACGACGTCCCACAGCAGAAGCCTGACGGTTATCATCAAGCCAGGCTATTCTCCGGAGGAGCAATACCGCAGCCGGGGCGATCAGGGCCCCCACACGGACGTGTATGCCCTCGGCGCCGTTCTGTACAGGATGGTCACGGGCATCGTACTGCCGGACTCCATGGAACGCCGCGCCTGCTTTGAAAAGAATGGGAAGGACATTGTGGTCCCCGTATCCAAGAACTGCAAGCTCAGCAAGAACCAGGAAAACGCCATCATGAATGCCCTGAACGTGCGGGTTGAGGATAGAACCCCTACCGTAGCAAAATTCCAGGAGGAGCTGACCGCCAAACGGCCGGTCAGACGGATCGCCGGAAGGATCAAGGCACTGGATCTGATGCGCTGGCCGCTGTGGGCAAAGATCCTGCTTCCGGTGGCAGGTGCGGCGATTCTGACGCTGATCATTCTGCTGTTCACCGGCTTGATCGGCCCCCGCGGCAACCTGATAACGGACATCGTTCTGGGGGAGAACGAGGCGCGTGTCCCCAGCGTTGTCAACTACTCGGTGGATGTGGCCCAGGACCGGCTTGCGGCCCAGGGGCTGGAATGCCAGATCACCGGCACAGAGTATTCCGACGTCATTCCCGCCAATGTTGTGCTCTACCAGAGCATCGTGGCCGGACAGGTCGTGGAAAAGAATACGGTTGTCGAGGTGTGCATCAGCACAGACCAGGGCGGGACCGCCGTGGAAGAAGGCGTCATGCCCGGCGTCACCTACAAGACGGAGCCTGAGGCTGTGGCCCTGCTGGAGTCCATCGGGCTGACCGTGAAGGTGGAATACGTCTACAGCGACATCGTGGCGGAAGGAATGGTCGTCGACCAGAGCATCGAGGCGGGAGCGGATATCCGGAACGGCGGAACCGTGACGCTGGAAGTGAGCCAGGGCGTGGATCCCGACAAGGAGGAGGCCAGCAGCGAGGTTGTGACGCTGACCAAGGAGACCTACGACCTGTATGTGGGCGACAGCGTGACCCTGCAGGCGGAAGGCGGCAATGGCTCCTACAGCTATGAAAGCAGCGACGAGGACGTTGCGACCGTCGGCCGCGACGGAAAGCTGACGGCGGTTGGGACCGGCACGGCAAAAATCACCGTCAGCAGCGGCGAGGCAAAGGAGGCCTCCTGTACGGTCACAGTGCAGGATTACCAGATGACGCTGACGCCGAACAGCCTGACGCTGTTTGCGAACGCGACAACAAACCTGTCCGTATCCGGTATTCCCGGCAATGCGGAGATCAGCTGGAGCAGCGGCAACAGCAAGATTGCCTCTGTGAACAGCAGCGGCAAGGTCACCGGCGTCTCGACCGGCAAGACGTCCATTACCGCGACCTGGAAGAACGGAAAGAACACCTATTCGGCCAGCGCGGCGGTCACGGTGGAAGCCGGCGGCATCACCCTGAGCACCTATAAGATCAGCTCGTTCTATGTGGGAGAGACCCGCACAATCACGGCGAACACCTCCTCCGGCCAGGCGGTTCAGTGGAGCAGCAGCAACACCGGGGTGGCACAGGTCAACTCCAGCGGCGTTGTGACGGCGGTAGGCGGCGGCAGCGCGACCATTACCGCCAGGTGCGGTTCCTATTCGGAAAGCTGCAGCGTGACGGTCACCCAGCCCTCCATCAGCCTGACAAAGAGCAGTGTGTCGCTGTACACGGGTGATAGCACGACCCTGTCCGCGACTGTCGTTCCCGGCGGTACCTCGGTGTCGTGGAGCAGTGACAACAGCGGCGTGGCAAAGGTCAGCGGCGGCAGCGTCACCGCAGTGGGCGCTGGTTCGACGACAATCCGCGCGAGAATGACCTACGCGAACAAGACCTATGAGGCATCCTGTACGGTCAGCGTAACGCAGCCCGGCATAACGCTGTCGGCAAGCAGCCTTTCGATGATGCCCGGGGAAAGCAAGACGCTGACGGCCAGCACCACACCCAGTGGAAGCTCCGTGAGCTGGAGCAGCGCCAATTCCGGGGTGGCGAAGGTCAGCGGCGGAACCGTAACGGCTGTTGCGGACGGCACGGCGCAGATCACGGCACAGATGACATATAATGGCAAGACCTATAAGGCCGTCTGTAATGTGACCGTTGCGAAGCCCAGCATCTCCATTACCGCCAGCACAGACACCATCGAATACTCCGAGATCGACAACGGCACCTGCACGCTGACTGCGAACGTGAACCCCGACGGCGGAAGCGTCAAATGGGAGTCCAGTGCGCCCAGCGTCGCATCGGTCAGCGGAAACGGAAAGACTGCGACAGTGACCGCGCTCTCGGAGGGATCCGCCACCATCAAGGCAGCCTACTCGGTCAACGGTACCACCGTTTCGAGCCAGTGTACGGTTACGGTCAGAAAGGCTGCGTCCACGCTTCAGCTGACCGATTTCTGGTATACGGAAAGCGCAACTGTGGCCTCCTTCCAGGTACATGGCACGATCAGCTCGAAC
>CAMGPO010000050.1 GCA_946060825.1 uncultured Clostridia bacterium
CTCGTCTCCCTGGCCCTCCGGAGCGGCGGCACCTGGCGCAGCGGCTATGGCATCATCTCCGTCCTGCAGGCCGGGCTCTGCCTCGTCCTCTTCGCCACGCTGCGGCTCTGGAAGCGGGGCGGGAAATCGGCGGCAGAGACAGAGGAGGAGACTGTGGCCGTCCCCAAAGACGAGCTGCTGCGGACCCGGGGTGTGCCGGCGGTGCTTCTGGGACTGATCTTCTACAACGCAGCCGAGGCTACTGCCGGACTCTGGGGCGCCAGCTTCCTCCATGAACGCTTCGGCGTCTCGGCGGCCGACGCCGCCGTTACCTCCACCGTGATCTTCGCCTCCATCACCGTGGGGCGGCTGCTCTCCGGCTTTGCTGCCAAGCGGTTCTCTGACGAGGCGCTGATCCGCGCCGGAGAGGCCGCCTGCCTGACCGGCGCGGCCATGGTGCTGCTGTCCGGGACGTCTTGGATGGCTCTCGTGGGCGTCGGCCTCCTGGGGTTGGGTCTCGCGCCCATCTACCCTTCGATGCTCCACCAGACGCCCCGCCGCTTCGGCGCGGCCCGTTCCCAGAGCGTCATGGGTCTCGAAATGGCCTTTGCCTTCCTTGGCAGCACATGTTTCCCGCCGATCTTCGGTATCCTGGCCGGACGGCTGGGCACGCAGCTCTACCCCTGGTATCTGCTGGTTCTGGCCCTTGCCCTGACGGCCGCCACGGAGACCGCCAACCGCCTGATTCCCTGCCGGACGAAATAGCTTTCATTTTTGACAAAAAATGTTGTCACATGAAGTGTAAACGTGTTACAATTAGATCCGAAATCGAAAGAAGGTTGATACGGGCATGAAAAAACGGGAAACGATTATCCTGGAGCTGCTCTCCGAGGCGGGAAAGCTCGACGTGACGGAGTTGGCCGACCGCCTTGGCGTCTCCCAGGTTACGGTTCGCAAGGATCTGGATGCGTTGGAACAGAAGGGGATTCTCCGCCGGGAACACGGATGCGCGATCTTCGGCGGACGGGATGATATCAATAACCGGCTGGCCCTCCACTATGAGGAGAAAAAGCTGATTGCCAAACGGGCGGCGGAGATGGTCGAAGCCGGCGAGACGGTCATGATCGAGAACGGAAGCTGCTGCGCTCTCCTGGCCGAGGAGATTGCCCGGACCAAGGCCGGCGCCACGATTATCACAAACAGCGCTTTCATCGCCAGCTACATCCGAAAGATCGAGGGCGTGCGGGTGGTGCTGCTGGGCGGCGACTTCCAGAACGACGCCCAGGTTATGATCGGACCGATCCTGCGTACCTGTGCGGCCCAGTTCTACGTCAACAAGCTCTTCGTCGGCGCCGACGGCTTTACGGAAAAGCTGGGCTTCACCGGCGTCGATCACCTGCGGGTGCAGGCTGTGCGGGACATGGCCGAGCACGCCGAGCAGGTCGTTGTCGTGACCGAGAGCAGGAAATTCACCCAGCGGGGCGTCGTGCCTATGGGGATCATGGACCGCCTCCGGACGGTTGTGACCGACACCAGCATCAGTCCGGAGGCCGAGGAGTCTCTGAACCGCGTCGGCGTTCAGGTGCGGAAAGCAGAGGTCTGAGAAAGGAACGCAAGCCTATGCGCGAGTTGTATGTTTTTACCGGCGGCTACACCGAGCCGATTGCCATGGCTTCCGGGGAGATCGTACCCGGCCGGTGCCGGGGCATCGGCTGCTACCGTATGAATCCGGAGACCGGGACTCTGACGGAGTTGGCCGTCTCGCCCTCCGTTCCCAACCCCTCTGCGGTCTGTGCCGATCCGTCCGGCCCCTGGCTCTACGCCGTCAGCGAGCGGAAGGAGAGCAGCGGGATCCCCGGCTCCACGGTTTCGGCCTACGCCATCGACCCGGAGACCGGCCGCCTGACCCTGCTCGGCAGCCAGGCCACCACCGGAGCCGACGCCTGCTATGTCACCCTGTCTCCGGACAGCCGATGGCTGCTGGCGGCCAACTATTCCGGCGGCAGCGTCTGCGTGTTTCCGATCCTGCCGGATCACAGTCTCGGCGGCGCCTCCTGTATCCTGCGCCACCGGGGATATGGAATCAATCCTGCCAGGCAGGAGAGTCCCCATCCCCACCAGACGGTGGTTTCGCCCGATGGGAAATGGGTCTATGTGCCGGATCTGGGCCTCGACCGGCTGACCTGTTACGAGGCCGACTGGGAGCGGGGCTGGCTCCTGCCGGACCGGCGGCCTGATGTGGCCGGATTGCCGGGGCAGGGCACCCGCCACTGCGTCTTTGGCCCGCACGGTGACCGCCTTTATGTGGTCACGGAGATGACCGCCGAGGTCAATGTCTACGCCTTTGATCCGGATAGCGGCAGGACGGTGCTGCTGCAGACCGTCTCCGCCCGGCTGCCGGACTGGGACGGCGGCTTCCTCGGGGCGGCGATCCGCCTCCATCCCAATGGGCGGCTGCTTTACTGCTCCGTCCGGGGCAGCAATCATCTGGCCGCCTTTCGCATCGAAGGGGACGGCCGCCTGACGCTCCTGGGCCTGACGCCCAGCGGCGGTGAGATTCCCCGGGATTTTGTCCTGACACCTGATGGACGCTGGCTGCTGGCCGGACACCAGGACAGCCATACGATCTGCGTGTTCGCGGTCGATGGGGAGAACGGAACGCTCCGGCAGGTCTTCACCCAGCCGGACGCTGGCTCGGTCACGACCCTCTCTCTCTGGGAACGGAACAATTGAAGAATCGGAATGATGCACTGCGCCGCAGTCCGTTTCTGCCGGGAGACCGGCGGGATGGACTGCGGCGTAAAATTTTTACTATACCGTATCCAACAGAAAATTTCAATTTGGAATGGTGTACAATTTTTAACGACAATTTTTTATTTTCGTTCGTAAATATAGTTTGACTCTTGCGAAAGCGAAATGTATAATGAATGGAGAAAACACGTGTTCAAAATCCGTATCACCGTGGCATTTGGATATTTTGGACGAAATCGGAGTGAAATTACAGTGAAATCCTACAGAATCGGTATCGATGCCGGCGGAACAAAAGTGGCCTACGGTCTGTTCGACGAGGACAACCGCCTCCTGGACCGCTACCAGCACCCAACCCCTGTTGAGGCCGACGGACCGGCATTTTCGGATCTGGTGATCGAAAGTGTCCGGGCGATGCTCGAGAAAAACGGTCTGACTCCGGCGAATCTGCAGGGCATCGGCATCTGTATGCCTTCCTTCATCCTGTTCGATCAGGGCTATGTCTGTATGACCTCTGCCATGGTCAATATCCGTGACTTCGCCATGCGGGACTATCTGACTGCGCGCCTCGGCGTACCGGTGATCCTGGACAACGACAGCAACGTCGCCGCCCTGGCGGAACACCGCTACGGCGCTGGCCGGGGCAGCCGTCACATGGTCTATGTGGCCACCAGCACCGGCATCGGCAGCGGACTGATTCTGAACGGCCAGCTCTTCCGCGGCAGCTACGGCTGGGCGGGCGAGTGCGGCCATATGCTCATCACCCCCGACGAGGGCCTAGAGTGCGGCTGCCGCAACCAGGGCTGCTTCATGTCCTGGGCTTCCGGCCGCTACATCCCCCAGCACATCCGCCGCATGGCCCAGGGGCGCGAAACCTCCATGGACCTCGGTCCCGACCTCGACGGCGTCGAGCTGCTGCGGGCCTGCAAAGAGGGCGATCCCCTGGCCCTGGAAGTCCTCGTCCAGATGGCCCACTACATTGCGGTCTGCGTGTTCAACATCTATCAGCTCCTGAATGTCAACCTCTTCGTCTTTGGCGGCGGCCTGGTCCACTTTGGCCCGATGCTTTATGATCGGGTGCAGAAGGAGTTCGACCGATACAACCACATCCCCCAGCCCGTGGAGTTCCGGTTTGCTGAGCTGAAGCAGGATTTCGGCATCATCGGCGCCGCCGAGCTGGTGCGGGAGCTGCGGTGAGAGAATTTCTTGTTCAAGATTGTGTACCTTTTGTGTTTTATTATGGGTTACGAACGCAAGAAATAATGCTTACAATAGAATGCACAAGATTTCAAAAACGTAAAAACCGAAAAATATACATCTTGCACAAACCGAAAATGAACTAATTGTGATAATTGACGGAACAAGCCGTTGATTATAAAACCAGAAACAAACTAGGAGGAAAGACCAATGAAGAAACTGATCGCTCTGCTCCTCGCTCTGGTCATGGTTCTCGCTCTGGCAGCCTGCGGCGCCAAGACCGAAGAGCCCGCCGCTGAGGAACCCGCTGCCGAAGCGCCCGCCGAGGAACCCGCTGCGGAAGAACCCGCCGCTGAAGAGCCCGCTGCCGAGGAGCCCGCTGCCGAGGAGCCTGCTGCCGAAGAGCCCGCCGCTGCCGGCGAGATCAAGGTTGCGTTCATCACCCAGTCCCTGACCAACGCCTCCCAGGCCTATGCCTGGAGCCAGTTCCAGAAGTATGCTCCCGAGTATGGCTTCACCGTGACCCTGTTCGACGAGGACTATGACGCGCAGAACGGCGTCGCCGCCATCGGCACCTGCATCGCCCAGGGCTACACCGCCATCTGCATCAACCCCACCGACCCCTCCGCCCTGGTTCCCTCTCTGATGGAAGCCCAGGAGAAGGGCATCATCATCGGTATGTATTCCTCTGAGCTGCCCGAGGGCATGACCCAGTACCGTGACTTTATGTGCGGCACCGACGACGTCATGTGCGGCGAGGTCGCTGCGCAGACCCTGATGGAAGCCTTCCCCGACGGCTGCAACGTCGTTGAGGTTGGCGGCCAGTCCGGCCACAGCGCTCAGATCAAGCGTCACGACGGCTTTGTCAGCACCATCGAGGGCTCCAACATCACCATGCTGGACTCCAAGGACTGCGCTGCCTGGGCTTCCGAGGACGCCATGGCCATCATGGAAGACTTCATCTCCCTGTACGGCGATGAGATCGACGCTGTCTACTGCCACTGGGATGTCGGCGCCACCGGCTGCATCGAGGCTTTGAAGAATGCCGGCATGAACGATGTCTATGTCATCGGCGTTGACGGCTGCTCCGTCGGCTACGACCAGGTCATCGAAGGCAGCCAGGCCCTCTGCATCGGCCAGTCCTTCTCTCAGATGACTCAGGACGCTTTTGACTGCATTACCAAGCTGGTCAATGGCGAGACCTTGGAGAGCGACGTTGTCTGGACCGCTCTGGACATCGTTACCGCTGAGACCGTTAACAACTTCCCCTATCCCGAATGGTAATTCGTCTGTCTGAAATTCAGACAAGCCACCAGAATCAGCTTGCTCCGGCTTCGGCCGGAGCAAGCTGATTTCAGAGAAAAACAACCAAGGAGGAGCCACGCAGTTGGATAAGAATGACAACATTCTCGTCGTCAAAGACGTGTGCAAGTACTTCCCGGGCGTTGTCGCCCTGGATCATGTATCCATCGAAGTACCCCAAGGCGTCGTGTACGGCATCGTCGGTGAGAACGGAGCGGGCAAGTCCACGCTCATGAAGATCCTCTCCGGCGTCTATGAAAAAGACGAAGGCACCGTGATCTTCAATGGTGAAACCATTGAAAAAACCACTCCCATTCAGGCCCTTCGCCGCGGCCTGAGCATCATCTACCAGGAGTTCAATCTGGTCAACACCATGACCGTCGGTGAAAACATCTTCCTGGGCCGCTTCAGCGAAAATCACGGTATGCGCGGCACTCACAAAAAGGCCCGGGAACTCCTCGACAGCATCGGAAGCACCATCGACACCCATACTATGGTGGGCGACCTGAGCGCCTCTGAAATGCAGATGGTCGAAATCACCAAGGCACTCTCCTTCGACTCCAAGCTCATCATCATGGATGAACCCAGCAGCTCCCTGACGTCGGAAGAGCTGAAAAAGCTCGGCAACATCATCAACGACCTCCGGAGCCGCGGTATCTCCATCATCTACATCAGCCATAAGCTGGACGAAATCTTTGAATATTGCGACATCGTCACCATCATGCGTGACGGCCATGTCATCGATACCAAACCGGTCGGCGAACTGACACGCAGCGAAATGATCGCCAAGATGGTCGGCCGGACGATTGAAAACGAGTATCCGCCCCGGGCCCACTGCGTCGGCGAACCCCTGCTGGAGGTCCGGAATCTGAATACGAACAAGCTCCACGACATCAGCTTCACCCTCCACAAGGGCGAGATCCTTGGCCTCGTCGGCCTTGTCGGCGCCGGCCGGACGGAGATCATCCGCGCTCTCTACGGTGCGGACAAGGTGCGCGGCCACCAGGTCACTCTGGAGGGCCAGGAGAAGAAGATCCGCAATCCCCACGACGCCAAGCAGGCCGGCATGGCCCTGGTTCCCGAGGACCGGAAGCGCGAGGGCCTGATCCTGCCCTTCTCCGTGGCGAGCAACATCACCATGGCCTCTCTGGAGAACCTGACCCGCGGCGGCATCGTGGACAATTCCCAGGAAAAGGACATTGCGGAGCGCCAGATCAAGGCCCTGGCCGTCAAGACGCCCACGGCCGAGACGAAGGTTGTCAGCCTCTCTGGCGGCAACCAGCAGAAGTGCATCGTCGGCCGCTGGCTGGAGCTGAACCCCAAGATCCTGATCCTCGACGAGCCGACCCGCGGCATCGACGTCGGCGCCAAGTTTGAGATCTATGTTCTGATGAACAAGATCGTCGAAGAGGGCGGCGCCATCATCATGATCTCCTCTGAGCTTCCCGAAGTTCTGAACATGAGCAACCGCGTCCTGACCATCTGCGACGGCCGCATTACCGGCGAGTTCAACCCGGAAGAGGCCTCCGCGGAAGAGATCATGGACAAGGCCATCGGATGAGAGCGGAGGATGTGAAATGACTAAGAAACAAGCGAATCCTGTTGTAAAATTCCTGCAGCAGAACCTGGTTCTGATCGGCATCGTCGTTCTGATCATCGTGACGGCCATCATGAACCCGAAGTTCCTGGGCGCTGCGAACCTGACCAACGTCATGCGCCAGCTCGGCGCGCTGCCCTTTGTGGCCCTGGGCATGACCTTCGTCATAACCGGCGGCTTCATCGACCTGTCCGTCGTGGGCATCATCTCCCTGTCTGCCGTCGCCACGGTGGCCATGATTAACCCCCTGGGCCAGGTGGGCGCCATCATCTTTGGCATCGTCCTCGGTGGTCTGATGGGCTATCTCAACGGCACCATTCTGACTGCCTGCGGCGCCATGACCCAGGCCGAGGTTCTGTTCATCACCTACGGCATGAGCACGGTCTACCAGGCAGTCGGCCTGCTGTTCACCGACGCGGAGACCCTGCGTCTGGCCCGTTCCACCAAGCCCATCACCATTTTTACCACCCTGTCCTCCACTGTTTGGATCGTGCCGGTCGTGCTGATCGTCTTTGTGGTGCTGCTGGTGATCATGCACTTCTTCCTGAATAAGACCCTGGCCGGCCGCTCCGTCAGCCTGATGGGCGGCAACAAGGACGCCGCCTACCTCTGCGGCTTCAACGTCAAGCGCACCATGCGCATGGTCTACACCATCAACGGCTTGATGTCCGCCCTGGCGGCCATCGCCCTGGTCTCCCGCGTCACCACCGCCACCGCCACCTGCGGCACCGGCTACGAGACCGACGCCATCCTCTGCGTCGTCGTCGGCGGTACTACGCTGAAGGGCGGCAAGGGCAGCG
>CAMGPO010000051.1 GCA_946060825.1 uncultured Clostridia bacterium
CAACCTTTTTCTGGAAATCCTCCCGGTACTCGCCCTTGATGAGCGTCTCGAAGGGCACGCGGGTCTCAGCGGCAGCCGGTTTTGTCTCTGCCATTGCAGCTCCTTTCCCGGCGGCGGTATGTATTCGAATCGTGGCGTTTCAGGGCGCACTGCGCCGCGGTCAACGGCTCCCGCCCCCCTCCTGCCCGATCCTTCCGCCGCCGCATGACAGTTCCTTACGGGAACGAATCGTGATGGATATTCTCGAATCGTGGCGTTTCGTCGGGAAAAATCAGGCCGCGTGGAGACACGGCCCCGACGGCGATCCGCCGCTCTGTCACTTGAGGTGACGACTCTGTATTGATATAATAACATAACGTGTCATATTTGTCAAGAGGTAAATTCACAAAATGTGAAAAATTTTTTCACCCGCCACAGCACCACCCTTACAGGGCGTGGCGTTTGTTCCGCCGAAAGGGGACGCTGTGCAAACCGGGGGTGGCGGCGGCTTGTGGGCAAGCCGCCCTACGGGGAAAACGTTCCGTTGTCATTCTGAGGAGCGTATGCGACGAAGAATCTTTTGGAACAAGGTGCGGAAAGATTCTTCGGCCTGCGGCCTCACACCCGCTTGCAGGCGGGTGCTTCCGGAGCCAACCGAAAGATTCAAGATTCTTCGGGCATGAAAGACCCTCAGAATGACAGGAATATTTCGGCCCTTAGACGGAGTGGGGCCGACCGACGAAGCACACGGGATTTCGCGCCCAAATCTCTGCGCCCCGTTGACTTCATCGCAAAAAAGTGCTAAACTGATGCAGGTATGCCACTACGCCCCAAGAATCGAGGAATTTGTTATGCAGGAAATGAGCAGAAAAAACCAGTACTTCACCGACTCCGTCATCCGGCGGATGACCCGGATCTCCCTCGGCTGCGGTGCGATCAACCTGGCCCAGGGCTTCCCGGACTTTGATCCCCCCAAGGCCATGCTCGATCGCCTGAATGAGGTCGCCTACCAGGGCCCCCATCAGTACCCGATCACCATGGGTGCGCCCAACTTCCGTCAGGCCCTGGCGAAGAAGTGCGGCCGCTTCATGGGCCGCACCCTCGACCCGGACACGGAGATTGTCGTCACCATCGGCTCCACCGAGGCCATGGTGGACACCATCTTCGCCCTGACCAACCCCGGTGACAAGATCGCCATGTTCTCCCCCTACTTTGAGAACTACCGCGCCCAGGCCATCATGGCCCAGTGCGAGCCGGTCTTTATCCCGCTGGTGCCGCCGGAGTTCAACTTCGACCCCAACGTCCTGGAGGATGCCTTCAAGCAGGGCCTCAAGGCCATCCTGATCTGTAACCCCTCCAACCCCAGCGGCAAGGTGTTCACCTACGACGAGCTGAAGCTGATCGCCGACCTCTGCATCAAGTACGACGTCTACGCCATCATGGACGAGGTCTACGAGCACATCATCTACGAGGGCCATGTCCATACCTATATGAACAGCCTGCCGGGGATGTGGGAGCGGACGGTGTCCTGCTCGTCCCTGTCCAAGACCTACTCGGTCACGGGCTGGCGGCTGGGCTACGCCATCGCGCCCAAGTACATCATGGACCGCATCAAGCAGTACCACGACTTCAACACCGTCGGCTCGCCGTCGCCGCTGATGGAGGCCGCCGTCGTTGGCCTCGAGATGCCCGACAGCTACTATGCCGAGTTTGCCGCCCACTACGCCCACATGAAGAAGCTGTTCACCGAGGGCCTGAGCCGCATCGGCATCCCCTATACGGACCCCCAGGGCGCGTATTTCGTTCTCGCGGACATCGGGCCGTTCCTGAAGAAGGGCCAGAGCGACGTGGAATTCTGCGAGGAGATGGCCCGGAAGGTCGGCGTGGCCTGCGTGCCCGGCACCTCCTTCTTCAATGAAAAGGGCATCAACAACATCGTGCGGATGCACTTTGCCAAGATGGACTCGACCCTGAACGAGGCCCTTGACCGCCTGAGCCACATCAAGGAAAAGATGGCCTGACCCCAGACAGCAAAAAAAACGGCATGACCGGACGGTCATGCTGTTTTTTCTGTTTCCGCGGGACATTTCAATTCCAGCGTGTGATACGCCACCAGCGTTACGATGACCACGATGCAGCCCAGCAGGGAGAACACGCTGACCCGCTCTCCCAGCAGGAGGAAGGTCCAGAGAGGCGCCATGACCGGCTCCAGCATCGTGATAAAGTTGGCCTGGAGGGAGGGCGTGGTCCCGATGCCTCTGGCGAAGCAGAGCCAGGCCACGGACCCGGCCGTGATACCGAAGAGCACCACCAGCCCGAGATCCGTCAGGGGCGCTGCACGGACGGAGCCGCTGACAAAGACCCAGGGCAGCAGCAGGAAGTAAAAGGCATTGCCGAGCACCACCGAATCCACGGCGTCAGCCCCCGGCAGGCGGCTGCCGTAGAACACCCCGGCATAGAACAGGGCCGAGGTCATGGCCATGACGTTGCCCCAGAGGCCGCCGCTCTCAAAGCTGCCAAGGAAGGCCAGGGCGACGCCGCCGAACAGGATCAGACAGGTGAGCACGTCCCGCCGCCGGGGCAGCCGCTTCGCGGCGATGGACGAGAAGAGGATGATATAGAGCGGCGAGGTGTACTGCAGCACCGCCGCGTTGGCCGCCGTGGTATACCGGTTGGCCGCCACATAGAGCAGACCCTGGGCAAAGAAGCAGAAGGCCGTCAGCAGCTTGACCCGGTTCAGCTTGATCGGAAAGGGTCTGCGGACGGCGCTGATGACCGCGAAGGCCACAATGCCGCGGACGATGCCCGTGGAAAAGCCGTCCCACTGCACCGACTTGGTGAACAGTCCGCAGAGGCTCCAGAACAGGGCCGCCAGAAAGAGGTACACCGGCCCGCCCAGACACCGGCTCACGCAGTCTCCTCCGTTCTCGCCAGACGGGTCTGGGTCTCATAGAGGGCGGCGTACATCCCGTTCCGGGCCAGAAGGGCCGCGTGGCTGCCCTCCTCGGCAATCCGGCCGCCGGCGATCACCAGGATCCGGCCGGCGCTGCGGATGGTGGAGAGGCGATGGGCGATGATGAGGGTCGTGCGGCCCTCGGAGAGGGCGTCGAAGGCCTTCTGGATCTTCGCCTCGGTCACGCTGTCCAGGGCCGAGGTGGCCTCGTCGAGGATCAGCACCGGCGGGTTTTTCAGGAAGATCCGGGCGATGGCGATCCGCTGCTTCTGGCCGCCGGAGAGCAGCGCGCCCCGCTCGCCCACGTAGGTGTGGAAGCCCTCGGGCATCTGCTGGATGTCGTCGTAGATCTCCGCCTTCCGGGCCGCCTCCTCGACCTCCGCGTCCGTGGCGTCCGGACGGCCGTAGCGGATGTTTTCGAGGATGCTGTCGGCAAAGAGGAAGACATCCTGCTGGACGATGCCGATGCTCCGCCGCAGGGACTGCTGGGTCACGGTGCGGACGTCATGGCCGTCCACGGAGATGCTGCCGGCGCAGACGTCATAGAACCGCGGAATGAGCTGGCAGAGGGTGGTCTTGCCGCCGCCGGAGGGGCCGACCACGGCCACGGTCTCGCCCGGCTCGACCGTCAGGGACACGTCGTTCAGCACGTCGGGGTCGTCGCCGTAGGCAAAGGTCACATGGTCGACCTCGATTTTGCCCTGCACCTGCTCCAGCTCCGCCGCGTCCGGGGCGTCCTGAATCGTCGGCTCCATCTCCATCACGTCGACAAAGCGCTGCAGGCCGGCAAAGCCGGAGGCGAACAGCTCGGAGAAGTTGGAGAGCTTGCGGATCGGGTTGACAAAGGTGGAGACATAGAGGCTGAAGGTGATGAGGTCGATATAGTTCAGCTCATCGAGCATGATGAGCCAGCCGCCGACGGTGATGACCGCCACGGAGAGGATGCAGAGGAAGAACTCCATGGTGGCGTTGAAGCGGCCCATGGCCTTGTGGAAGGAGCGCTTGGCCGTCTTGTACTGGTTGTTGGCCGCGTCGAACTTCTCCGACTCCATCTCCTCGTTGGCAAAGGCCTTGGCCGTGCGGATGCCGGAGAGGCCGGACTCGATGTCCGTGTTGATGACGGCGACCTTCTGCTTGACGGACCGGGAGGCGTCCCGCATGGCCCGGCGCTGGCGCATGACCACGGCCAGGAAGATGGGCAGGATGATGGCCACCACGAGGGCGAGCCGCCACTCGATCGTGAACATGACCACCAGGGAGCCGAGGATCGTGGCCGCCGAGGTCAGCAGGTCCTCCGGGCCGTGGTGGGCCAGCTCCACCAGCTCAAAGAGGTCGCTGGTCAGGCGGCTCATGAGCTGACCGGTCCGGTTGCGGTCGAAGAAGTCGAAGCCCATGGTCTGAATGTGGTTGTAGAGGTCCCGGCGGATGTCGGCCTCAACGCGGATGCCGAAGGTGTGGCCCCAGTAGCCGATGATATACTGGAGGCCCGCCCGCAGCAGATAGGCCAGCACGACCAGGCCCATGACCACGAAGAACACCGTGAACATCCGGTTGGGCAGCATATCATACATGGCCTTCCGGGAGATCAGGGGATAGGCCAGGTCGATGGCCGCCACCAGAACGGCGCAGGTGATGTCCACCAGAAACAGCTTCCAGTGGGGACGGAAGTAGGAGAGGAATATCCGGAGCAGGCCGGGCTTCCTCGTTTGATTCGTTTTCATATTGCTTTTTTGCCTCACTTTATGATGTTTCATTCCTATTCTAGAGCAAAACGCCGCTGTTTTCAACCGTAAAACTGCACACATTTGCCGGTAACAGACAGGCCAAACCGATTTGTAACCCAACTGTAATCGCCGTTTCGACAATTTCCACAAAGTTTCGCCTTCGTTTTTCATAAAACTGAAAGAATCGAAAAAAAGCGCCGGAGAGGCTTCCCTTTTTCGGCAGACTGTGATACAATTTTGTTACCGTAATGTAAATGTTCTGTTCCGTCCGGCGCGGCTGCCGCCCGGGCGCCTCTCTTCCCCGCACCCAGTCCGCACTTGTCTTAAAGGAGTTCAGCATGAAGAAACGCATTGTCAGTATCCTTCTGGCCGTCTGTCTGGTGGCCGGCCTCTGTTCCGTCCTCGGAACCAGTGCCAGCGCCTATTCGACCGATTATCCCAACACGCACGTCAACACCGGAAACCAGCGCTCCGACGTGGTCCAGATTGCCCAGACCCAGATCGGTTACACCGAGGATCCCGGCACGAAATACGGCGCCTGGTGGGGCCAGGTCACCGGCCAGGGCGACAAGTGCATCGACAATCCCTGGTGCGTCTACTTCGCCCTCTGGTGCCTCGACCAGTCCGGCTGCACCGCCGGCTACAGCGGCCTCAGCGGCGAGAGCTCCTCTCTTCTGAAGCAGTACCTCAGCGGCAAAAACGGCAACACCGCCTACCAGTTCGGCAGCGGCTATATGCCCCGGCCCGGCGACCTGATCTTCGTCGGCACCGGCAAGAACGCCTCCGCCCCGGACCATGTGGGCCTGGTCGTCTCCGTGGACGGCGACATGATCTACACCGTCGAGGGCAATTACAGCGACAAAGTCAGCCGCTCCTCCTACAGCCTCGCCACCGGCGACCGGAGCAACAGCGTGCGCACGATCCTCTACTTCGGCGTGCCCGCCTATGCCAACGACAGTACCGCCAGCTTTGACGGCCCCGTCGTCAAGCCGGAGGAACCGGCGGAGCCCACCGAACCGGAAACGCCGGGCATCAACTATAAAACCACGGTCAAGACCGGCCTCAACGTCCGGTCCGCGCCCAGTACCACCGCCTCGGTCCTCACCTCCCTCTACGCCGGCCAGGAGGTCACCATCGTGGACGAGGCCGACGGCGACAACGGCCACAGATGGGGCAAGCTCTCCACCGGCGGCTGGATCTGCCTCTACTACACCTCCGCCGGCGACAACGGCAGCGGCGCCAATCCCACCGAGCCGGAGACCCCCTCTGAAACGCCCGTCGAGCGCTATGAGGCCACCGTCTCCTGCGACCTTCTGAACGTCCGCTCCGCCCCCGGCTCCTCCGCCTCCGTCGCAGGCCAGCTCCGCCGTGGCGACAAGGTGACCATCACCGCCCTGGCCACGGCCGACGGTCTGGAATGGGGCAAGACCAGCGACGGCGGCTGGGTCGCCACGAAGTATCTGACCAAAGCAGAGACCCCCGCCGCACCGGAAACTCCGGAAACGCCTGTGGCGTCCGTCACCGGCACCGTCACCGCCTCCGTCCTGAACATCCGCTCCACCCCCGGCACCGGCTCCGTCGTCGGCACCTACAGCCGCGGCCAGACCGTGAAGATCACGGAGACCAAAACCATGGACGGCAAGTCCTGGGGCAAGACCGCCGACGGCTGGATCGCCATGGAGTACGTCAAAACCGATTCCGCGGCGGAAACGCCCGCTGAGCCGGAGGCTCCCGCGGAAGGCGTTGCCTGCACCGTCAAGGCCGACGTTGTCAACGTCCGCTCCGGCGCCGGCACCGGCAATCCCGTCACCACCACCGTCAACCGGGGCACGGCCGTCACCATCGTGGAGACCAAAACCGTGGACGGCAGCCTCTGGGGCCGCCTGAGCAGCGGCGGCTGGATCTGCCTCCAGTACACCGACTACAAGGCCGGTTCCGCACCGGAGACGCCCGCTGAGCCGGAGGCTCCCGCAGAGGGCGGCGCTTCCGTCAGCATCACCGGCACCGTCACTGCCTCCGTCCTGAACATCCGCTCCACCCCCGGCACCGGCGCCGTGGTCGGCGCCTGCTACCAGGGCCAGACCGTGGAAATCACCGAGACCAAAACCGTGGACGGCACGACCTGGGGCAAGACCGCTGAGGGCTGGATCTCCATGGATTATGTCCGCACGGAGAACGGCAGCGCTGGTAGCGCCGGCACCGCCTGCACCGTCAAGGCCGATGTCGTCAACGTCCGCTCCGACGCGGGTACGGATAACCCCGTCACCAGCACCCTGACCCGGGGCACCGCCGTGACCATCGTGGCTACCAAGACCGGCAGCGACGGCCGCACCTGGGGCCAGCTCTCCTCCGGCGGCTGGGTCTGCATGGACTATGTCGGCTGAGCAAACAGAAAACCGGCGGCCTTCGGAGGAATCCGAAGGCCGCTTCTTCCTGCGCGGAAATGAGGTGTCTTTATGGAGCAGCTCCCATACGAACTCCGCCCGCATCACGGGATGTGCATCGCATTTTTCGCGGGCAGGGGCTACAGCAGCGCCTTCACCGCCCACATGGCGGCGGTAATCCGGCAGCTGCGAGAGAATCCGCCGGTCCGCCTTTCCGTCCGGACGGACGTGATCTGCGCCGAATGTCCCCACAACCGGGCCGGATGCTGTGACGCCGGTGAAAAAACGGAGGCCTACGACCGGACGGTGCTGTCCCTCTGCGGCCTGCGGGAAGGAACGGTCCTGCCCTATGAGGACTTCCGCCGCGCCGTGTACGAAGCGATCCTGCTCCCGGGCCGCCGGGAGACGGTCTGCGGGGACTGCCAGTGGAGCTCGATCTGCCATTTTCCCCCGGAACCATAAAAAAAACC
>CAMGPO010000052.1 GCA_946060825.1 uncultured Clostridia bacterium
ACGGAATGTTCCTGGCCATCATTATCCCTCCGGCCAAGAAGAGCCGCGCCACGGCCCTCTGCATCCTCATGGCGGTGGTGCTGAGCTGCGCATTCTACTATATCCCGGCCCTGCAGGCTGTGCCCAGCGGCTTCGTGGTCATTCTCTGTGCCGTGGCGGCCAGCGCCCTCTTTGCGGCGGTGGCCCCGGTGGCGGAACAGGAGGGCGAAAATGGGTAATACAACCTGGTTCCTCCTCTGCCTGCTGACCTCGGCGGGCGTGACCTACCTCGTGCGGATGGTGCCTCTGGTGCTGATGAAAAGGAAGATCACCAACCGCTTTCTCCGCTCCTTCCTCTACTACATCCCTTACGCCGTCCTGGCCGTCATGACCATTCCGGCCATTTTCTATGCCACGGACAGCATACTCTCCGCCGCTGCCGGCTTCCTGGTGGCCGTGGTGCTCTCCTACTTCGAGAAGAGCCTCCTGACCGTCGCGGCCTCGGCCTGCGGCGCGGTCCTGATTGCGGAGCTGATCCTCCGCGCCCTCGGAATGCTCTGAACAAAGAAGCATCGAAGCTATGTCGGCTTCGATGCTTCTTTGTTATGGGAGCGGCCGGTCCTTCGGTGTGATCTCGCCGGCGACGCTGAGGCGGAAAAAGTCGGCGATCTCCGCCTGGGTCATGCCCTGGCCCAGCGCCCACATCAGCTTCGTCACGGCGCACTCGGAGGTCATGTCCTCGCCAGGAATGACGCCTTCCCGGAGGGCCCGGCGGCCGACCTCGTACTTGGTCATGTCGCTGCGCTCGTAGAGGCACTGGCTGCACACGACCACCGGAATGCCCTCCGCCACCAGTTCGCCCATGGCGGAAACCAGATCCCTACGGATAAAGTTCAGGCCGCCGGAGCCGAAGGCCTCGATGACCACACCCCGGCTGCCGATGGAGGCGATGGCCCGGAACAGCTTCGGGTCCACGCCGGGAATCAGCTTGACTAGGACGACGCGGCTGTCGATGGCCGTTTCGAGGCGGCAGGGGCCGGACTGGGGCCGGGGTAGATTCGGCGTAAGGCAGAGACCGTCGGAGTTGATCGTGGCCACGGCCGGGGCCTTGACGCTCTCAAAGGCGTCGAAGCCGGTGGTGCGGACCTTGACGCTGCGGCAGCCCAGAAGAATCTTCCGGTCAAAGGCGATGAACACGCCGGGAATCCCGGAAACCGCCATCTCAAGGGCACAGCGGAGATTGTAGGGAGCATCACTGAGGGGGGTGCTGATTGGAAGCTGGCTTCCGGTCAGCACCACAGGCAGGTCGATGCCCGGCAGCATGAAGGTCAGCATGGAGGCGGTGTAGGCCATGGTGTCGGTGCCGTGGGTAATGACCACGCCGTCAAAGCCGCCGCGCATCTCATAGACCTTCGTGGCGATGAGCTGCCACTCCTCCGGCTGGATGTTGGTGGAGTCCAGCTTCAGAATGTCGTGGATCGTCACATCATAGGGCAGGGGACCGAGGGCGGCGAGCAGATCGCCGCCGGTCTGGCCGGGCTGGAGGCCCAGCTCGGATGCCACAGAGGCGATGGTGCCGCCGGTGGAAAGCAGCAAGATTTTCTTTTTCACGGAGAACCTCCTGAATTACATTTTCTATATGACCGTAGCGAAAATTGAGGAAAAAGTCAATTGTGGAAAGCGACGGTTTTGTAACAAATAATTTACACAATCTGCATTGATTTGATTCCGGCAGAATGGTAAACTTGACAGAAATGTCATGCCGGAAAGCGCGGCAGCAAGGAGCACACAGCATGTCGAAATTCAGCGTAAAGAAACCGTTGACGGTCTTTGTGGCAGTCATCGCCGTTCTGGTCCTGGGCGTAGTCGCCTATTTCAAGATGACGCCGGATCTGTTTCCCAATATGGACTTCCCCTATATCATGGTTATGACTACCTATCCCGGCGCCAGCCCGGAGAAGGTGGAAGAGGAACTGGTCAAGCCTATGGAGCAATCCATGTCTACCCTGGAGCACATTCAGGAGGTCAGCTCCAGCTCCGCGGAGAACTACGGGATGCTGCTGCTGGAGTTTGACGAGGACGTCAACATGGACACCATCGGCGTCGACATCCAGCAGAAGCTCAGCACCCTCGCCGAAAGCTGGGACGACACCGTCGGCTCGCCCTACGTGCTGAAAATCAACCCCTCCATGATCCCTGTGGAGGTGGCGGCAGTTTCCATGGACGGCATGGACACCATGGAGCTGACCGAATTTCTCGACGACACGCTGATGAACAAGCTGGAGGGCATCTCCGGCGTGGCCCGGATCACCACGGCCGGCGCCGTGGAGCAGGAGATCCATGTGGTGCTGGATCAGGCGAAGATCGACGCGCTGAACGAGACCATCGCCGGTGAAATCAACGGCAAAATGGACGAAGCTGCCGATGAGCTGACCGCGAAGAAAGCGGAATTGGAGGATGCCCGGGCACAACTGGAAAGCGCCCAGTCCCAGCTCGACAGCGGAAAGGAGACCCTGGCCCAGCAGACGGCAGCCGGTGAGGCGGAGCTGAGCCGGAAGCAGGCGGAACTGCTCTCCACCCGGGCGGAGCTGAAGGATCAGATCGCCCAGCTCCAGTCGGGCAAGGCGCAGGTGCAGACGACGCTGTCCGCGCTGAAGACGCTGCGGGACGGCATGGCCGCCCTGCAGGAGCAGGCCGCCGCCATTGAGGAGGACCTTGAAACCCTGCTGGGGCTTCAGCAGGAGACTGCAGATCTGGAGGCCATCCGAGACGCCTTTGCAGAGCAGATTGAGGCGATTCGTGCCGACTCCGGCCTGACCCAGGAGGAGATCGACACGGCGATTGCCGCAATCAAAAACGGCCCGGAATACATCCAAATGGAAGCCGGTCTGGCTGCGCTTCAGGCGAAGCTGGCGGCTGCCGGTCTCAGTCCGGATCAGATTCAGGATCGCATCACGGCGTCGCAGGCTGCGGCGTCGGATATCGGACAGCGCCTCAGTGAGCTGAAGCAATCTCTGGCCGATCAGGGACTGGATCAGAACACCCTGGACGCGAAGATCGCGGAGCTGGAGGGCAGCCTGACCCAGATGGACGAGGGCATCGCCGCGCTGGAAAACGCCCTGAGCCAGCTTGACAGCGGAATGCTGCAGATCAGCGACGCGGCAAAGCTGCTGAGCCAGCAGAAAACCAGCGGCCTGCTGGAGCTGGGCGACGCTGCGGCCCAGCTCGCGGTCAACAGCGCCGCCGTGACAAACGGCCTCACCCAGCTCGAAGCCGGGTTCGACACGCTGGAAAGCAGCCGGGAGGACGCGCTGGCCCAGGCCGATCTCAACAACATTCTGACCATGGAAATGGTGTCCCAGATTTTGGCGGCCCAGAACTTCTCCATGCCGGCCGGCTATGTGGAGCAGGACGGCGTCAGCTACATGGTCTCCATCGGCGACGAGATGACCACCGTGGAGGAGCTGGAGGAACTGCTGCTCTTCGACCTCGGCCTGGACGGGGTGGAGCCGGTTCGCCTCGCCGATGTGGCGGAGATTATGGTCACTGACAACCGCGGCGAGTCCTACGCCAAGCTCAACGGCCAGGACGGCATCGTCCTGAGCTTTGAGAAGCAGAGCACCTACGCCACTGCCGAGACCACCGACAATATCGGCGACCGCTTCGCGGAGCTGGAAGCGGCGTATCCGGGCCTCCATTTTGTCTCCCTGATGAACCAGGGCGACTACATCTACCTGATTGTGGACACGATCCTCCACAGTCTGCTGCTCGGCGCCGTCTTTGCCATTCTGGTCCTGTTCCTCTTCCTCAAGGACCTGCGGCCCACCTTTATCACCCTCTGCTCCATCCCCATCAGCGTGATTTTCGCGGTGGTGCTGATGTACTTCTCCGGCGTCACCATCAACATGATCTCCCTGTCGGGTCTCGCAGTGGCCGTCGGCATGCTGGTGGACAACTCTGTTGTGGTCATTGAAAACATCTACCGCCTGCGGGTCAGGGGCGCCAACGTCATCCAGGCGGCGGTTTCCGGCGCCCGGCAGGTGGCCGGAGCGGTCACCGCTTCGACGCTGACTACGGTCTGCGTCTTCCTGCCCATCGTCTTTGTCGAGGGCATCACGAAGCAGCTTTTCACCGATCTGGCCCTGACCATGACCTATGCCCTGATGGCCAGCCTGATCGTCTCCCTGACTCTGGTGCCCGCCATGGCCTCCGGAATGCTCCGGAAGGAGAAGCAGACGAAGGACACCGTCATGAACAAACTGCTCGGTGGTTACCGCAGAGCTGTGACCTGGGCCATTGGCCACAAGGCTGTGGTTTTGCTGGCGGCCCTCGCGCTGCTGGTTGGCAGTGCCGTCCTCAGTGTTGCCCGGGGATTCAGCTTCATGCCCACAGCGGATATGCCCAACGTCAGTGTCAGCGTCTCCATGCCGGAGGACGCGGATATGGAGACGGCGACGGAGCTGGCCGACGAGGTGCTGGCCCGGATCGATACGGTGGACGGTATTGCCACCGTCGGCGCAATGATGTCCTCCGGCGGCATGGGCATGATAGGCGGCTCCGGTGGCAGCTATGACGTCACCATCTATGTCACGCTGGCGGACGAGGACGCCCACGGCTCCGAGGTGGGCGATCAGATCGAAGCGCTCTGCGCCGACCTGCCCTGCGAGGTGCGCGCATCCTCCGCCATGATGAACATGAGCATGCTCACGGGCAGCGGAATCAGCCTCCGGATTTACGCCGAGGACATGGACGCCCTGCAGGCCGCGGCCGCCGGGGCAGCAGCGGTTCTGGAGCATGTGGACGGCGTGGTGGACGTTTCCGACGGCATGGAGGATGCCGCTCCGGCTCTCCATATCCGGGTGGACAAAAACGCGGCCATGTCCAAGGGCATGACCGTCGCCCAGATTTTCATGGAGCTGTCCAAGGCCCTGCAAAATACCGCCACGGCCACAACCCTGAAGCTGGACGGCAATTCCACCGACGTCATCATCGAGCGCCCGGAGGGGGCGAAGGTCACCCGGGACAGCCTGGAGGACTATCTCTTTGAGACGACGGACCGCGAGGGCGAGACGGTACAATTCCGCCTGGGCGACGTGGCTGAGGTCGAGGAGACCGTGAGCCTGAGCGCCATCAGCCGCCTGAACCAGCGGCGCTATCTGACCGTCTCCGGCTCCATCGCCGAGGGGAAAAACGTCACCCTGGTCACCGCGGAGGC
Organism: uncultured Clostridia bacterium; assembly: GCA_946060825.1. Lineage (GTDB taxonomy): Bacteria > Bacillota > Clostridia > Oscillospirales > Oscillospiraceae > RGIG3159. Next base: position 5,195 of record CAMGPO010000052.1, read on the forward strand.
GGAGAAGGCCATGGCGGCGGCAGATCTGGGCGAGGGCGTCACCTACCTCTTCGACGGCGAGAATGAGACGATCATGGAGGCGGTGGAGCAGCTCCTGCTGATGCTGCTTCTGGGCGTTCTGCTGGTCTATCTGGTCATGGTGGCCCAGTTCCAGTCCCTGAAATCCCCCTTCATCGTCATGTTCACGATCCCACTGGCCTTCACCGGCGGCTTCCTGGCCCTGCTTGTTTGCGGCATGGAGGTCAGCGTCGTGTCCCTGATCGGCTTCATCATGCTGACGGGTATCATCGTCAACAACGGCATCGTCCTCGTGGACTATATCAACCAGCTCCGCCGGGACGGTATGGAACGGCGGGAGGCCATCGTCGAGGCGGGCATGACCAGAATGCGTCCCATTCTCATGACCTCAATCACCACGATCCTCGGACTGACCGATATGGCCCTGAGCAGCTCCGCCGGTACGGCCCTGATGCGGCCGGTCGCCGTGGTCTGCATCGGTGGCCTGCTCTATGCCACGCTGATGACCCTCTTTGTCGTGCCCTGCATCTACGATCTGCTCAACAAGAAGGAGCTGCGCAAGGTCCGCGAGGAGGATCTTCAGCAGCTCGACCTCTGAGAAAACGAACCGGGTGTACCAGACGGCACACCCGGTTTTACTGTCATTCTGAGGAATGCAATGACGAAGAATCTTTCCGGAACCGGCTGCAAAGGATTCTTCGGCCTCCGGCCTCAGAATGACAGAGCGGCTCAGAGAACCTGTAGGATGTAACCCTTGAGGTAGAGGGACTGGTCGGCGTTCAGGGCTGCAGGGTGGTCCCGGGACTGCATCAGCAGCTCCAGCACGCGGACGGTCCGGCCTGAGTCGGCGGCGGCCTCCCGCAGCATCTTCGCGAATAGCTCCTGGGTCATGAACTGGCTGCAGGAGCAGGTGATCAGGTAGCCGCCCGGCTCCACAAGGCGCATGGAGCGGAGATTCAGCTCCTTGTAGCCCCGGTAGGCGCTCTCCAGTACCCGCTTGCTCTTGGCAAAGGCCGGCGGGTCGAGGATGACCGTGCCGAACTGGCGGCCCTCGTCGCTGTAGCGGCGAACGAGGTCAAAGACGTTGGCCTCGGTGGTGGTGATGTTGGAACAGCCGTTCAGAGCCGCATTGCGGCGCACCATGGCCAGGGCCTCGGCGGAGACGTCCGCCGCCTCCACGGACCGGGCGCCGTAGAGCGCGGCATGGATGGAAAAGCCGCCGGTGCAGCAGCAGAGATCGAGGACTGTCCGACCACCGGCATAGGGGCGGATGCGGCCCCGGTTTTCCTGCTGGTCGAGGAAGTGGCCGGTTTTCTGACCGTTTTGCAGGTCGCAGAACATTTTGGCGTCGTGTTCGAGGATTTCGATCTCTTCGGGGATTTCGCCGTAGACGCAGCCCTTCTGCTGGGGCAGGCCCTCCTTTTCCCGGACCGGCACGTCGTTGCGCTCCATGATGCCCTTCGGGTGGAACAGCTCCACGAGGACCGAGAGGATGTCCTCCTTCCGCCGGTCGATGCCCAGGGCAACGGTTTGAAAGGAGAGATAATCGGCAAATTTGTCCACGGTGAGGCCGGGCAGGCCGTCGGACTCCCCAAAGACGACGCGGCAGGAGTTGGAAAAGCCCAGAGCCTTCCGGCTCTCCCAGGCGGCGGAGATGCGGTGCAGGAAGAAATCGCGGTCGATCTCCTCGCCGGGGTCCCGGGTCAGAACCCGGACGACAATTTTGGAGCGGCGGTTGAAGTAACCACGGGCGACGAACCGCTCCCGGCTGTCCAGAACGTCGACGATGCCGCCGTCCTCACAGACGTCGTCGGCCCAGTCGATCTCGTTGTCAAAGATCCAGAGCTGGCCGGCGCGGACGCCCTGCTCCTCGCTCCGGCGTAGGCAGACATTTGGATGCTGCATATGGAAGCACCCTCCTTAGCGTGATTTTTCTGTATGGTATCACATTTTTGGCGGCACATCAAGAAAAACAGCGGAGAACGCCGCTCTGCGCACATTTTGATTGATTTTTCCGGTTGAGGATGCTATAATATCCGCGCTGCTTCGTGGAGGTGTATCGAAGTGGTTATAACGGCCCTGACTCGAAATCAGGTGTACCGGCAACGGTACCGTGGGTTCAAATCCCACCGCCTCCGCCAAATAAGAACCGTAATTTTGATACAAAGCGTATCGGGGTTACGGTTCTTAATT
>CAMGPO010000053.1 GCA_946060825.1 uncultured Clostridia bacterium
AGAGTCTTGTTGCTCAGATCGGGATCTTCGCAGTTGAAGCCGAAGTAGAACAGACGGGTACCGGCCTGGGTGTGGACAACGATGTTGTCGTCGCCTTCCAGGAACTGGAGCTCAGTGGTGGGGGGATCGATGCAGACGTCGATCTCAGCATTCTGGAGGGCGATAACACGGGAAGCAGCCTCCAGGATGGGCTTGAAGATGATCTTGTCAACCACGCCGGGAGCATTCATGCCCTCGGTGTCGGTGCACCAGTAGTTCTCATTCTTAACGAAAACAGACTGCTGGCCTTCGGTCCAGGACTCGAACTTATACTGGCCGGTACCGATGAGCCAAGGCTCTTCCGCACCGCTCTCCCAGGCAGCCTTGGACTGGATGACCATGGGACGGCCAGCCAGGGTGGAGAGGAGGTCGTTGGAGTAAGCAGAGGTATGAATCACGAAGGTCTTCTCGTCACGGGCTTCGACGCCGGTGAGCAGACCCAGGTTGCCGGAGGTGGCAGCTTCGGGAGACATGGCCATCTCGAAGGTGTAGACGCAGTCTTCAGCAGTGCAGGGAGTGCCGTCGCTGAATTTGACGCCGTCAAAGAGGTGGAACACGAGGGTGTTGTCGTCTTCCCACTCCCAGGACTCGGCGATCTGAGGGCCGTAGACCTGGCCGGTAGCTTCCTGCTCAGCAGGGTTCATCAGGTAGATCAGGCCCTGATGGGTCAGCGTGATGCAGTTGTTGTTGATCTGGTCGTTCTGGGCCTGGGGGTTCAGGTTGTTGATATCCTGAGCCGTGCCGATGGTAAGGGTCTTCTGGGCTTCGCCAGTTCCGCTGGCAGCGGGCTGCTCGGAAGAGGAGCCTTCCTCTGCTGCGGGTGTCTCAGACGGGGTGCTCTCCTTGCTGCCGCAGGCGACAAGGCTGAGAACCATGACGACCGCCAGCAGCAGCGCAATGAGTTTCTTCATTCGTTTACTCTCCTTTTTTGGTCATTTGATCCTGTTTTTTCAGCCGTACGGACCGATCCGGCTTATCGTAACTCCAGCGGTTACCTACTCCCGGCCAGAGATTACTTCAGGCATCTGTCAAGAATTTTTACATATTCTTAACATTACGTCTTATTTTAAGCAATTCAATGTGAATTGTCAAGATGCAGCAAAATTCATTCTTCATTATATTTTGGAATTATTGAATACTTCCAATTTTATCCTCAAAATTTGTGCAATCTATCAACAACTTTTTCGATTTTTCAGCCGTGTTTGGGGACCGTTCCGTAAAAATGGATGACATTGATGTCCTCCTCGCGGAATTCGCCGTGGTTTCCGTGGCCGTCCCAGTCCACATGGTTGCCGTGGTCGGAGGCCCAGATCACGAGGCTGTCGTGGGCGCCCCAGTGGGTTTCCACCGCAGAAGCCAGCCGGTCGAAGTCGCGGATGTGGTGCTTTGCCGCAGCCATGGCCTCTGGCGCTTCCGGCGTGTGCTCGTGGATCATGTCATCGTACTCCTGGTTGTAGACGGAAATCAGGTCGTAGCGATCCTCCGCAATCAGCTCCAGGGCTTTGTCGGTAACGGCTGCATCGTCCTCCAGGATGTAGTAGTCGATGTCCCGCTCCGCAAAAATCTTGGCCATGCTGGAATTTGCGACGGCCACCAGGGCAACCTTCTTACCGCTGCGGCGCAGAGAGTCAAAGAGGGAGTCGATCCGGATAACCGGCTTGGCATAGGCGCGGATGCCGTGCACCTCCGGCATGGCGCCGGTGTACATGGTGCCGAAGCAGACCGGCGTGACCGAGGGCATGACCGTGGCCACCGGTACGGCGAGCTGGGTGTGGGCCTGCACCGGCAGAAACAGCTCCGTGTATTTCTGCCAGAACCAGTGGCCAATGCAGTCCGGATTATAGATAAGAACCCGCTCCGCCTTGCCGCCGAGGGTACGGGCCACAAGCTGATCCACCGCCGGAATGGAGGACGCCGCCTCTCTTGGGGCCTCCGCCCGCAGAGCACAGGCAACCGAGGCGGCAAGCTGGGTCATGGAATAGGAATTCATCATGGTTTGTTCTCCTCTCTAATAATCATACACCTGAAGTGTAAAATCTCCAGACACGATTTGATAAAATGTTTGGAACATCGGCAGGAAAGCCGATTGACGAACAGCGCTGCATCCCGTAAAATAGGAGGCAGTATTTTAGCAATGCGAGGTTTTTGTCCTATGGATCGAGATAAGCTCAGACGAAAGGTTGAAAAGCAGACCGTTCGTGACCACACCAATATGCGCCACTGGGCCGACCGGCGCAAGCGCCGCTACGACAAGCTGATGAACGAACCGGTCCTGCCCGGCTTCTGTACCCTCTGCTTCATCTGTATGGTGGCCGGCACTGCGGCGACAGTCTCCTTTGACCTCTATGCCCACTTCGCCTACCACAACGCCATAACCACAGCCCAGATGCTCTGCAACGCCGCAACCTCCGGCTTCTTCACCTGGCTGATCTTCGCAGTCATGGTCATACCCTCGGCCGCTATCCAGCTCTATCGCGGTTTCGACGACCCCTATTTCGAGCGGTTTCGACTGACCAAGCGCGGCAGGCCCAGAATGCCGATCCGGAAGCGCTTCACCCTCTATCTGGCCATCGCCTCCATCGGGCTGGCCATCCTGTTTGTCTGCTATCTGCTGACGCGGATCTTCCTGGTCTGATCAGCCAGGATTCTCACAGCAGGTCCGCAGCAGTTCATAGAGCTGGTTTGTCTCCTCTTTGGAGCTACAGTTGACCACCAGCGTCCCGGCGCTGCCGGACTCGATCACAAGGCAGGCGGACACCTTGGCATAGACGCAGAGGGTATAACGGCCCCATGCTTCACTTTCCCAGCTTCCGTAGAGATAGCGGCCCGTGCTCTCCCCTTCCAGACAGGTTCCGTAGTCGGCCCCGTCCAGCAGAGACACCGCCGTCACCTCGGCGTAGTCCGCATAGGAGACCTGTCCGTCGGGCGCCTGCACCGTGAGCTGAGTCTCCCCCGGTGAGATTACCGGCGCATTCCCCCGGAACAGGCTGACGACCAGAACGATCGCAACCACAACCAGGCTGCAGATCAGGTCCCGCTTCCAGTAGCGCTTTTGCCGCTTCAGTTCCTCGTCCAGCGTCGGCTGCCGGTCTTTCTTTTCGTATTCTTCCAATGCATTCTCCTGCCTATCTGCTCTTATTCTAACAGAGACACCCACCGGCACGCAACCGGAAATTTCAGAGAAAGGAGCTGTCCCCATGGACGGCGTCATCCGCCCGGCCGAAAGCCGGGATCTTCCCCGTCTGACGGAGATCTACAACCAGGCGATCCGGACCGGAACCTGCACCTGCGACCTCACGGAGTTCACAGAGGAAGCGCGGCTCCCCTGGTTCCGGGAGCACCAGGATCCAGCCTGGCCTCTCTTTGTCTGCGAGCTGGATGGCGCGGCCATTGGCTACGCCTACCTGAGTCCCTACCGGAAGGGCCGCGAGGCCCTGCGGCACGTCGCAGAGATCAGCTACTATGTGGACTTCGCCTGCCATGGCCGCGGCGTCGGCTCCGCCCTGATGGTCTGCACCGTTGCGGAGGCGCGGCGGCTGGGCTACCGCAGCCTGATCGCCATTCTGCTCGCCTGCAACGAACCAAGCATCGCCCTGCTCCGAAAATCCGGCTTCACGGAATGGGGCCGTCTGCCGGAGATCGCCGAACTGCCCGGCGGGACCTGCTCCCACCTCTATTACGGTATGACCCTGTAGACAGCGCGCTGCACCCGAACGGATGCAGCGCTGTTTTTTATTTCAGACCCTGCTGGCGGAGAAATACCTCCATAACCAGCTTGTGGGGCAGCAGCTTGACCGTGCCCACCTGAAGCCGCACCTGGGCACCGTAGATCGAGACGTCCTTCTTCGTATGGTAGAGGTCGTGAACCGCCTTGGCGACCACCTTAGCCGGATCCAGCATGACCGTGAACTTCCGGATGTGTTTGGCCTCGCCGGGATCCGCCCGGTCAAAGAACCGGCTGTTCGTCCAGTAGGGACAGACGGCCATGACGCGGATGTGCCTGCTGCGCAGTTCCACATTCAGCGCCCGGGAATAGCTGAGGACATAGGCCTTTGTAGCGGCATAGGTCGTAATATAGGGCACTGGCTGGAATGCCGCCACCGAGGCAAATTCCGCGATTTTGCCGCTCTCCCGCATATAGGGCAGCGTCAGCTCCGTCAGAACAGTCAGGGCGCGGCAGTTGAGGTCGACCATGTTGGCCGATTCCTCAGGTCCGATCTCCGCAACGGGGCCGAAGCGGCCAAAGCCGCTGGCGTTGACCAGCAGGGCCACCTCCGGCTTCTCCTGGGCCAGCAGCGCCTTGTAGACCTCCAGGGACGACTCTTTGGAGAGATCCAGCGGAATGGACCGGATCCTGCAGGGCACCTCGTCCTGCAGGGCTTTCAGCCGCTCCTCGCTGCGGGCGACGGCCCAGATCTCATCAAAGGGCTCCTCCATGGCCGCCTTCCGCACAAATTCCTTTCCCATACCGGAGCTGGCCCCGGTGATAACTGCAATTTTCATGGCCGTTCCTCCTCATCGGATGCAGCCGGACAGCACCGGCAGCTTTTCATAGAGCTTCTGCGTCTCATGGAAGCCCTGGGGCACATAGCGTACCGAGGAAATGCGTGGGCCGGAGACGCCGTACTTCGGATTATATCCAAAGAGATTGATGTAGCGGTCGAGATCGTCCTGCTCCGCCGCCATGGCGTAGAGCAGCTCCAGAGTGGCCCGGGCATCGTCCACGGCCCGGTGGGTGTTCTGGGTTTCCAGGCTATAGGCGTCGATGGCGTTCTGCAGCTTGTGGGGATAGGGGCGGCGGTCCTTGTAGACCGTCATGGCGTCCAGCATCCGGACGCCCCGCAGCAGCTCCGCTTTTCCGAAGGCCCGCAGGAAAAAGTACAGGAAACAGAGGTCGAACTGGGCGTTGTAGGCCACCAGCAGCGTCCGTCCGCCGCCAAAGAAATCCTCCAGCGTCCGGCAGGCTTCCGCCTTGTCCACGCCCCGGTCGCGGAGCATTTCGTCGGTGATGCCCGTCAGGTTGGTGATGAAAGGCGGCAGAGTCCTGCCCGGGGTCAGGCGGATCAGAAGATCCTCCTCCCGCTCCGGCGCCGGCCGGTCCGCGCCGAAGGATGCCTGCATGATGCCGATTTCTATGATCTCATCGGTCTTGTGCTCCACGCCGGTGGTCTCCGTATCAAAGACCACAATGCGGTCAAACTGTTCTTTCAGGGATTCCAGCATTGTGTCACCTCAGTTGCCGTCGGAGCACTTCTCCGCGTCGATGGCCAGCACCACCAGCAGGGCGAGCAGGGCGTTCTGCGGGTTTTCCACATCGATCACATAGGTGTCGGTCAGGCGGAAGATCTGCTTGGACACCGTCGCCACCGCTCTACCGTTCTGCCCCACGATCTGATAATCCCAGGCGAAGAAATCGCCCTGAATGGCCCAGCCGTTGCACTCCACCGTGAACCGGGGGCGGAACAGGGTGAATTCCTTGCGGATGCAGCCCACATACTGGTCGCCGATGTAGAGCTCGAACTTCGGCAGCAGAGTCAGAACCCGCTCCTGCAGGGTGGCAATGTGCCGGCCGGAGGCGTCAAGCACATGGAGCCGGTGGCCCCAGCTCAGCTTTCCCTGCACCGTGTAGGCCACGGCGCCGTTCTCATGATAGATGTCATAGCTGTCCAGCCAGGAGAACAGCCGCTGTTTGAACAGAAGTCTCATCGCAGAGATTCCTTTCCATACATTGTTAATTTCATTATACGCGACGGCCTGTCGAATTGCAAGGTTTCTCTTCCCGCGTGAAAACAGCGGGGCCGCTGGGCGGCCCCGCTGCTGCTGTCAATCCTTTTCCGTTGTCAGTGGCCGGATCTTCAGGAATCCGCTGGTGGTGGAGACGCTGTATTCCGCGCTGCCGTCTCCGCTGTAGAGTTCCGTTCCCTTCATAGTGAGGGGCAGATCGGATTTCAGTTCGCCCGAGGTCGTGCTGAAGTCCAGCGTGAAGCCGCTGCCCGCCGGGATGGTCAGCTCCACCGATCCGGAGGTCGTGTCAATGTCGAGCTCCTTCGGCGCGATCTCCGAGCGGATGAGAATATCGGCGGAGGTCGTGCCGACGTCGATCTCCGGGGCCACGTCCCGGATGTCCAGCGATACGGTTCCCGAGGTCGTGTCCGCGTCAATGTCCCGGTAGCTGCCGGTCAGAGAAATCGTACCGGAGATGGCGTCGGCATCCACGGAATCCGCCGCGCCTTCGGCATGGAAGTCACCGGAGGTAGAGGAAAACTTCACCTCTCCGAAAGAGCCATACAGATTCACGGTACCGGAGGTGGTGGAAAGCCCGGCCTTTTTTACATCGGTATCGGTCTCGATCCGGATGCGTCCCGAGGTGGTGCCGGCGCAGATCTCTCCGGCCAGACTGCCGCTCAGCTCGATGCCGCCGGAGACCGCATTGAGATCCGCGTTCTGCACCGTCATATTCTCCGCCTGCAGGCCGCCGCTGGCGCTGTCCAGCTTCAGTTCGTCCACGGTGATGCCGCTGAGCGTCCAGGCGGCGGAGACGCCGTCCATGCGCAGCTCCTCCATCCCCTCCGCGAGACTCCGCGGAATGGTCACGGTCAGATCTTTGACCGGGACGTTCTCCAGTACCTTGCCCGGCTCGGTATAGCGGACATAGAGCGTCTTATCTTTGACGCCCCAGCGCAGGGCGTAGTCCGCTGTGATCTCCCGGTCGCTGCGCTCCTGCAGCAGGATCTTGTTCCCGTCCCCGATCACGATCTCCACCTGGCCGGCTGTCCAGCCCAGATCCAGAGAACGGACGGTATCGGTGACGTGATAAGCGCCGTCCGCCTGCGTGTTTTCATTCCACTGGATTCCGGACGGAGCGCCGCTGGTAACGGTGCCTGGGCCGATGGTGATCCCGATCCCCTGCTCCAGTCGTGCGCCGAGGCCGTAGGCGACCGCGCCGAGTACCAAACCGGCGCAGATCAGCGCCGCGGCAGCGATCAGAGCGATTTTTATTGTTTTTTTCATCATGCCGCCTCCTTACGAATGAACAGGGATTTGATCCCGCGGATGATGGCCCGTGTCAGCCGGAAGAGCCCCTTGGCCGCGGCCCATGCGCCGAAGAAACAGAGGATCCCCAAACCGAGGGCTATCAATCCGCCGGCGAAGGCCAGCAAGGCCATCGGGAATCCAAGTCCGGCTGCAAAGAACGCGCCGAACACCAGCGCAGCGCCGCCGACCACGATGCCGAGGACCACGGCAAACAGGCCGACCACCAACGCGTCGATCACCACATAGACCGACAGGGCGACAATCAGAACGGCCAGCAGAATGGGCAGCCAGATCGGGGAACC
>CAMGPO010000054.1 GCA_946060825.1 uncultured Clostridia bacterium
AGGGCCTCGACCCGGGGCCGCTGGGCATCATACTCCGCGTCCTGCAGCCGCTCGACCCGGCCGAAGAGGAAGGGCTCCTCCTGGTGCAGGGCCATAATGCGGCCCCGGTACTCGCCCTCCACCAGAATACGGATGGTGTCCGAGGGCAGCTTGAGCACCTGCTTGACCGTGGCGACGGTGCCGATGGGATAGAGGTCTTCCTCCCGGGGATCGTCGACGCGGACGTCCTTCTGGGCAACCAGGAAAATCCGCTGGCCGCCGGCCATGGCCCGGTCGACGGCGCGGATGGACTTTTCCCGGCCCACGTCGAAGTGAATGGTCATGCCGGGGAATACGGTCAGGCCCCGCAGGGCCAAAACCGGAATACGTTCTGATGACGGGATCTGAATCATTTGCGCGGTCTCCTTTCTCTGTCATCAAACTGCTAGGGATTTCGATGGAACGAATTCCTGAAAATAGAATCAGCGCAGGGATATTGGTGCAAGACAAGGCAGAGGAACGCCGCCATACTGGATGTATGGCAAGTGACGATCACGCAGTATTGCGCCAATAGACCAAGCTGATAGGCAAAAAGGGGGCCAAAAGCCCCCTTTTTCTCAGTCACTTATGATACCTGGGAGTGGTCCTCCAGGGCGTTCCTGCGAATCACGGTCGGCTCGCCGCCGCTTCGGACACATTTCTCCGTGACGATCACCTTGGCAATATCGGGGTCCGACGGGATCTCGAACATGATGCCCGTCATCAGGGACTCCACCACGGCCCGCAGGCCCCGGGCGCCGATCTTGCGCTCGATGGCCTTCTCGGCGATGGCCTCCATGGCGCCGTCCGTGAACTCCAGCTCCACATGGTCATAGGAGAGCAGCTTTTCATACTGCTTGCAGAGGGCGTTCTTCGGCTCCGTCAGGATGCGGACCAGATCCTCCTTCCGGAGGTCGGCCAGAGAGCTGATGACCGGCAGGCGGCCCACCAGCTCGGGGATGATGCCGAACTTGATGAGGTCGTCGGGCTGCACCTGACGGAACAGCTTGCCGATATCCCGCTGGTTCCGGCTGGAAATCTCCGCGCCGAAGCCGATGGCGCTGCGGTCCGTCCGGGCCTCGATGATCTTGTCGAGGCCGTCGAAGGCGCCGCCGCAGATGAAGAGAATGTTATGGGTATCGATCTGGATGAACTCCTGCTGGGGGTGCTTCCGTCCGCCCTGGGGCGGGACGTTGGCCACGGTGCCCTCAACGATCTTGAGCAGCGCCTGCTGCACGCCCTCGCCGGAGACGTCCCGGGTGATCGAGGTGTTCTCGCTCTTGCGGGCGATCTTGTCCATCTCGTCGACATAGATGATGCCCCGCTCGGCCCGCTCGACGTCAAAATCCGCCGCCTGCAGCAGCCGGAGCAGGATGTTCTCCACATCCTCGCCCACATAGCCGGCCTCCGTCAGGGTGGTGGCGTCGGCGATGGCGAAGGGCACGTCCAGAATCCGGGCCAGCGTCTGGGCAAAGAGGGTCTTACCGGAGCCCGTCGGGCCGATCAGCAGAATGTTGCTCTTCTGCAGCTCCACATCGGTGTCCTCTTCAAAGGCGATCCGCTTATAGTGGTTATAGACCGCCACGGACAGTGCAATCTTGGCCTCGTCCTGTCCGATGATGTAGGAGTCCATGTAGGCCTTGATCTCCTTGGGCGTGGGCAGCTTGTCCGAGATCTGGAACTCAGGGGCGACGCCGCTGTGCATTTCCTCGTGGAGGATGGTGCTGCACAGCTCGACGCACTCATTACAGATATACACATTGGGGCCGGCGATGATTCGCTTGACCTGCTCCTGCCGTTTGCCGCAGAATGAGCATCTGATTTCGTTTCTAGCCACGGGCGGGCCCTCCTTTAGCGATGGCTGATGACTTTGTCGATCACGCCGTAGGCGAGCGCCTCTTCGGCGGTCATGAAATGGTCGCGCTCACAGTCGGCGGCCACAACGTCGTAGGGCTTGCCGCAGTTTGCGGCCAGAATTTCGGTCAGCTTCTTCTTGGTGGCCGCGATGCGGGCAGCCTGGATCTGGATGTCCGTCTCCTGGCCCTGGGCGCCGCCGGAGGGCTGGTGAATCATGATCTCCGCATTGGGCAGTGCGAGCCGCTTCCCCTTGGCACCGGCGGACAGCAGAAACGCGCCCATGCTGGCGGCCATGCCGATGCAGATGGTGGACACATCGCATTTGATGTACTGCATCGTGTCATAGATCGCCATGCCGGAGGTAATGACGCCGCCGGGGCTGTTGATGTAGAACTGGATGTCCTTGTCCGGGTCCTGGGCCTCAAGGTAGAGAAGCTGGGCCACGACCAGGCTGGCAGTCGTGTCGTTGACCTCCTCCGAGAGGAAGATGATCCGGTCGTTGAGCAGGCGGGAGAAAATGTCATAGGAACGCTCTCCACGGCTGGTCTGCTCCACCACATAGGGTACTAAACTCATGGTACTGTCTCCTTTGCCAAATCACGCAGCTCTGCCCGCAGGCGGGCGGAGCGCCAGTTGTCCCGGAACCGTCCCGGCACAGGCCGGGACGGTTCCGGACAGAATGTTTCTCAAACAGCCGGGGCTGCCGTCCATTCATTATAACCGGCCAGGCGGAAAATTATTCCTCGGCCGCGGTCTCTTCCGCCTTGGGCTCCTCGACGGACTGGGCGGCAACGGGAACGGCGCTGTCGGCGATCAGCTTGACGGCCTTGCGGTAGCTCAGGTCGGACTTGATGGACTCGGCAGGCAGGTACTCCTTGACCTTGTCGGCCTCCATCTTGTACTGCTCGGCCAGCTTGGCGACCTCGGCCTCGACCTCTTCGTCGCTGACCTCGATCTTCTCCTCGTCGATGATCTGGGCGATCAGGACGTTGGCCTTGACGTTGTTCTCCGCCATGGGACGGAAGGTATCGCGCAGACGGCTGGTGTCGCCGCCGAGCATCTTGACATAGTCGTCCATGGACATGCCGTTGCGCTGCAGCTGGTAGCCGAACTCCTCGATCTGCTTGTCGAGCTGCTCCTCGATCATGCAGGCGGGGATCTCGGCGGTCATGTTCTCCACGGCCTTGGCGACGCAGGCGTTCTCAAAGGCGCTCTGGATGCCGTCTTCCTTCTCCTTCAGGGCGCGGGCGCGGATGTCGGCGCGCAGCTCGTCCAGGGTGTCGAACTCGGAGACGTCCTTGGCAAACTCGTCGTCCTTCTCGGGCAGGCTCTTCTCCTTGACCTCGTGGACGGTGCACTTAAAGGTGGCCTCCTTGCCGGCCAGCTCCTTGGCGCCGTACTGCTCGGGGAAGGTCACGACGACGTCCTTGCTCTCACCGGCGCTGACGCCGACGAGCTGATCCTCAAAGCCGGGGATGAACTGGCCGGAGCCCAGCTCCAGGCTGTGGTTCTCGCCCTTGCCACCTTCAAAGGCGGCGCCGTCCACAAAGCCCTCGAAGTCGAGAACGACGGTGTCGCCCTTCTGGGCGGGGCGCTCGACGGTGGCGATGCGGGCGTTCTGCTGGGCCATGCGGTCGACCTCAGCCTCGACTTCCTCGTCGGTGACGGTGGCTTCGGCCTTGGGGACCTCGAGACCCTTGTACTGGCCGAGGGTGACCTCGGGGTACAGCTCGGTGGCGACGGTCAGGACGACGCCGCCCTCTTCGGGGGTCTCCATGTTCGCAATGCTGGGCTGGCCGACGGCCTTGAGCTGCTGGTCGACAACAGCGGCGGTATAGATATCGGGGAAGATTTCCTCGATGGCGTCTTCATAGAAAACCTGGGCGCCGTACATGGCTTCGACGATCTTGCGGGGGGCCTTGCCCTTCCGGAAGCCGGGCACCTGGATGCTCTTCTTGACCTTGAGATAGGCCTTGGTCAGAGCGGCTTCGAATTCCTCTTTGCCGATCTCAACGGTGATTTTGGCCTTGCCGTTTTCTTTTTCTACATTCTTGACGTTCATTGTTTTTCCTCCTATGTGGTGGGCCGCGGGCGGCCTTCATTCACCTCGTAATAGAATCCGTATTATTCTAACAAATCTCGCAGAGAATTTCCACTACTATTTTCTGAATTCTCCCATGAATTTCAACATTTTTTTCCGCTTTTTCCGGCGATATCCAGCTTCAAACGTCCGGCTGGTCATTCCGGCAGCCTCCTGCGCACCAGCTCGGCGAAAAATTCCGCGCCGGTCAGCAGCATCTCGTCGTTGTAGTCGAAGCGGGAATTGTGCAGCGGCGCATTCGGCCCGTCCGGCGTACCGGTACCCAGAACCAGGAAGCAGCCGGGGACCTGCTCGAGAAAGACGCCGAAGTCCTCCGAGCTCATGAAGGGCGCGCAGGCCGCGTCCACCCGGTCCGCGCCCACGACTGCCGCGGCAGCCGCCGCCGCATATGCCGTCTGCTCCTTCCAGTTGGACGTGGCGGCAAACTCGTGGGTATAGCGGAACTCACAGGTCGCCCGGTGGGTGCGGCAGATCCCCTCGCAGATTTCCCGCATCCGGGTCTCAATCAGCTCCCCGGTCTTTCGGGTGTAGCTCCGGGCGTCGCCCAGGATCGTCACGGTGCTGGGGATGGCGTTGTGGGCGCCGTCGGTGTGCAGCTCCGTGCAGGAGACGACAGCCGGGTCGGCGATGTCCGCGTTCCGGGAGACGATGGTTTGCAGCGCCAGAATGATCTCCGCCGCGATGACCAGGGGATCGATGACATTGTGGGGGCGGAGGCGTGACCGCCGCTGCCGTGGATGACAATGGTGAAATTGTCCTCACAGGCGAAAAAGCCGCCCGGCCTGGTGTGGAACGTCCCCGCCGGAAGCGCCGGCAGGTTGTGGATGCCGTAGATCTCGTCGATTGGGAACCGCTCCAGCAGGCCGTCCCGCAGCATGGCGCAGGCGCCCTTGCCCGGCTCCTCGGCGGGCTGGAACAGGAAGCGGACCGTGCCGCGGAAATCCCGGCGCTCCGAGAGCAGCTTCGCGGCCCCGAGCAGAGCGGCAACGTGGCCGTCGTGGCCGCAGCCGTGCATCTTCCCGGGACAGCGGGACCGGTAGGGCGGGTTCCCCTGCTCCGCCAGGTTCAGCGCGTCCATGTCGACCCGCAGGCAGACGACCCGCGCTCCGTCTCCGGCCTTCAGGGTAGCGACGACGCCGGTCCCGCCGATGCCCTCGCAGACCTCCAGGCCCATCTCCCGCAGCTTCTCCGCCACAAAGGCAGCGGTCTCCACCTCTTCAAAGGCAGTCTCCGGGTGCATATGGAGGCGGCGTCTCCATGTCTGCATTTCGTTCTGCAAATTCTGCATGATTTCGCTCCTTTCGCGGCGCGTGTCAGTCCAGCAGCCTGACGGGGGTGAAGTTCACATAATCTGCAGCAACCAGGCGGAACTCGGTGCCATCCTGCCAGCCGGTGACGGCCAGCTTGTGGCTGTCGCCGTGGAGGTGGCCATAGCAGCAGGTGCGGACGCCGTACTGCCTGAGCAGGGCCAGAATCTCCGGGCACTCATAGCCCCGGTAGCGGGGCGGATAGTGGAGGAAGCAGAGCTTCTCCCGCTCCCCCGCCGCCTTCAGCGAGGTCTCCAGCCGCATCAGCTCCCGGCGGAAGACCTTTTCGTCGTGCTCGCCGCAGCGGTCCTCCTCGTAAAACCAGCCCCGGGTGCCGCAGAGGGCCGTCTCGCCGTAGAAGTGGCAGTTGTTGTGGAGGATTTCCATATTGGCGAAGCCGTTCTCCGCGCAGAACTTATAGAACTTGGCGGCAGTTGTCCACCAGTAGTCGTGGTTCCCCTTCAAAATGATTTTCCGGCCGGGGATGGCGTTCAGAAAGGCGAAGTCGGCCTTGGCCGCCTCGATGCCCAGCGCCCAGCTCAGGTCGCCCAGCAGGACCGTGGTGTCCTCGGGGCCGATGCAGGAGAGTCCCTCCCGCAGCTTGTCCATATAGCCCGTCCAGGCGCCGCCGAAGACGTCCATCGGCTTGTCGGCGCCGAGACAGAGGTGCAGATCACCGATTGCGTACAGTGCCATAGCATCACTCCGGTTCTTCCAGGGAGAGCAGGATGGCATGCAGGCCGTCCGCCGTCACGCAGCGGTGGTCCTGCAGGGCCACATAGGCCACGGCCGTGCTGCTGGGCAGCGTGACGCCCCATGCCTCCCGGACTTTTTCTTTCATGTTGAGATACCGCCGGGCCGGACAGGCGTAGGCGGCGAAGGTCTCCGGCGGGATCTCCCCCAGGGCTTCCAGCTCCGGGTACTCCCCCACGTCCAGCAGCGGAGCCGCCGTGGGCTGGGGCGGTCTCGGGGCATAGACGCCGGTGCGGAAAAAATCGGTCAGCACCCGGTTCTCGTTGGAGGCCAAGATGAAGCGGTTCACCGGCAGGCCGGATTGTTTCGCCTCGAGGGCCGCGGAAAGCAGGCCCCGGCCCACGGCCGGGATGCTGAAGTTGACCACCGTGCCCGCCGGGAACTTGCCGGCTTCGACGGCGGCCTCATACATATTATAATAGGTCGCCGCGCTGTAGGGCGCGCCGCAGTCCGGCAGCCGCCACAGCTCCGCGATGTGGATCTTATGATGGGTTGTGACAAAGTTCATTCGAATGCATTCTCCCAATGGCGGATGACGGGCCGCCGGGTCTCCGTCCCCTGGGGGGCATAGACTTCGATGACGTCGAACCGGGGCTGCCTGTCCGTTTCATGCTCCGCCAGCCAGAGGGCCGCCGCCAGACGGATCCTCCCCTGCTTGCGGGCGTCCACGGCCTCCCGGGCCTCGGAAAAGGCGGCGTCCTGCCGGGTCTTGACCTCGACAAAGACCAGATAGTCCCCCTTCTCCGCGATCAGGTCGATCTCCCCGCCCCGGACGGTGAAGTTCCTGCCCAGCAGGCGGTAGCGCTTTTTCCGCAGGTATTCGGCGGCCCGGACTTCGCCCCAGGCCCCGATGAGCGAGCTATTCCCCATAGAACTTCCGCAGGAAGGTGCGGCGGTGGATCGGGCAGGGGCCGTATTCGGTCAGGGCCGCATAGTGGGCCTTCGTGCCGTAGCCCTTGTGGATCTCGAAGCCGTACTGGGGATAGCGCCCGGCCATCTCCTCCATGTACCGGTCCCGGGTCACCTTGGCGAGGATCGAGGCCGCGGCGATGTTGGCGCTGAGACTGTCGCCCTTCACGACCGTCTGCACCGCCACCGGGAAGGGGCGCTCCCGGTTGCCGTCGATCAGGGCCAGGGCCGGATGGACCGTCAGCTGGTTCATGGCCCGCTCCATGGCGTTGAAGGTGGCCTGCAGAATGTTGATCTCGTCGATCTCCTGCTCCGAGGCCATGGCGATGCCGTAGGACACGGCCTCCGCCACGATGATGTCATAGAGCGCCCGGCGCTTCTTGTCGGTCAGCTTTTTCGAGTCGTTCAGCCCCGGAAT
>CAMGPO010000055.1 GCA_946060825.1 uncultured Clostridia bacterium
GGCGCCCATGACATCGGGAAAGCCGTTCTGGCGGTATTGCTTGCCGGTTGGGTTGTGCCGGCGCTCCCGCTGGCCGGTGCTGCGGCAGGCGTGGCCTGTGTGCTGGGGCATATGTTCCCGTTCTACCTGCGCTTCAAGGGCGGCAAGGGCTTTGCCTCCTACCTCGGCATGACCCTTGCCCTCAACTGGAAGTTTGCCCTGATCGTGCTGGTGATCGTCGTGGCGGTCACGCTGATTTCCGACTATATCGTGGTCGGTACCGTGACGACGATGCTCCTGGTGCCTGCCTATCTCGGGTTTTCTACCCGGGACTGGATGCTGGTGCTGCTGCTCTGTGTGGCATCCGCCGTCATCCTTTTCAAGCACCATGAGAATTATGTCCGCATCTGGCGCGGCACGGAGGTCGGCCTCCGCCGGGCCAACCGGGGCGATGACCGTGTCCGGAAATGAATCTGCAAGGGAAAACGTCCCCTGCCGCCAAATGCGGCAGGGGACGTCTTGTTATACGAGATAGCGGAACAGACGGATGGGGAGGGAGAGCAGGCCGGTGAGAACCCGTTTGCCCGTGGAGACGGGCTGCGGTGAAACACCGCCGGGCAGATAGCTGCCGCTGCCGTCCAGGGCCAGACTCTCGGCGAAGTAGTCCTCCTGAACGGCGGCCAGCCGCTGCGCGAAGGGTTCGCTGTCGATGACCAGCAGCTCCGTGTTGAGATAGGTGCTGCGGGGATCCAGATTGAAGGAGCCGACGGCGGCAACGCGGCCGTCCACCAGATAGGACTTGGCGTGGATGGCGTCACAGCCCTGGTATTCCCACAGTTCCACGCCGGTGCCCAGCAGATCTGCCCGGTCGTTGAGATAGGCCGTAAAGGCCGGGAGGTTGGGGGAGGTGCCCTGGGAATTGGTCAGAATCCGACAGGCAACCTGCCGCTCCGCCAGCTCTGACAGCACCGGAAGCAGATTTTCCGAGGCAATGACGTAGGGGGACTGGAGCGTAACCGACTCCTCTGCGGAAGCCAGCAGGGAGAACAGGGAGCGGGCGACGGTGGGCGGCTTCGGGCCGGTGCCGGTGTCGTTGTGCAGAAAGGTGATGCGGTTGGCCGGGAGGGTAGCGGCCTCGAGATCCAGGGGCGGCAGCTGATCGATTCCGTCAGCCGCAGTCCGGTAGCAGCGCAGAAGCCGCTCCCGCTCCGCTTCGCCCCGGCCGGTGGGCCGGGAGAAGGGCTCCTGAACGTCGTCTCCGTTCCAGATGCCGTCCATGTAGTCCCGTACGGCGGACAGGACGCTGTGTTCCGTGCCGCTTTCCCAGCCGGTGTTGTAGACCATCACATCGCGGTCGAGGGAGCAGAGGCCGGTGAAGCCTTCCGGGGCGAAATATTTGTCGCCGATGTTGCGGCCTCCGAGGAGGAGCAGCTTGCCGTCGATCAGGATGTACTTGTCATGGAGCCGGCAGTTGAAGGTCCAGGGCCGCAGGAGATCCGGCGGATTGTAGAGCCGGAGCGTGATGTTTGGATGGGAACCGATCGCCTCGGCGGCGGCTTTGTTGGAGGCGGTCAGCCCGCCGAACATTCCATCCACGAGGATCCGCACCCGAATGCCCCGGTCCGCTGCGTCCAGAATGGCGCCGAGAAAAACGTCGGTGGTATCGCCCATGTGTATGGCGTAATAGGAGAGATCGATGGTGTGCTCCGCCTGGGACAGCAGATAGACCCGGGCGGAAAGACCCTCCTCCGGCGTCTCCACCAGGGCGACCCGATCCACGCAGGGCTCAGTACCCAGATAGGCGTCCGCGGCGGGAATCTCCGCCTCCGGCAGCTCCGGCTGCCGGGCGAAGGGAAAGACGCCGGTGCAGAAGACATAGAGCAGAAAGACGGCTGCCGCCGTCAGAAGTACACGCGGAATCCGCCTCATCCTACCGGCTCCTTTCTGTTCGTGAAGTATTCAGAAGTATACGGGGAACCGGGCGGATTGTCAATTCACGGGGCGGAATCTTCACAATTCTTTTACAAAGATCCGGAAATCCCCTGCGCGGTGCTACGCTGCGCAGGGGTTTCTTCATGGCTCTTGCGGGGTGGTGTTGAAATAGCGGATCAGGTACTGCATGAAGCGCTCCAGCGCAGCGCTGGGGTTTCGGTCCGGACTGATCTGCATATAGACGTTGCGGTAGATGTGGGGATAGCGGAAGTGGAGAAAGACCAGATTGTCGGTGGAGTAGGCGCTCCAGGTCTGGGAGGGCCAGAGGGTGATTCCGAGGCCGTGCTGCACCAGCATCCGCACCAGGAAGGGATTATCGCTCTCGAAATGCACCTGCATATTCAGGCCGGCGCTGCGGAAGAGCTGCTCCACCTGCTCCCGCAGGAGGCGGTCCTCGGAGAGCAGCACCATGGGCTCATGTTCCAGTTCCTCCAATGTGACCTCGCTGACGATGCTGAGCGGAGAGGAGAGGGGGACCGCCAGCAGGATTTCCTCCCGGGTCAGCAGCACCGTACCGGGATCCGTGATCTCGTTGGGGGAGGCGAAAATGGTCAGATCCACGTCCTCCACGGCATTGGATTGCAGCAGGCGGAACCGAATCTGGGGTTCCAGACGCTGAAAGCGGGCGAGGATGTCCGGAATCAGAGCTGAGGCGGAGAGTACCTTCAGACGGATGACGGAGGTGGTTTCTCCGGCGTGCATCGTGGCCGGAATGGCGTCCACTGCCGACAGGATCGGGGCCACCCGCGCACGGAGCAGCTCGCCGCTGCGGCTGAGGCAGATCCGTTTGCCGGAGCGGTGGAACAGCTCGGTATCCAGCTCTGCCTCCAGGGCCGCGATCGCCTTGCTGATGGAGGACTGGGCCACCAGCAGTTGCCGGGACGCCTCGGAGATGTTTTCGTATTTTGCGGCGTAATAGAAGTAGCGCAGTTGGTAAAGCTCCATGTTCTTACTCCTTATGTCGAAAAGAAAAAAGCGGAAATGGTGAGCCTCCTGCAGGAGTTCGTTGGCGTGCCCAGCTGCAGCCGCGAACCGGAGGTCATGCCGGAGGCGACGGAGTGGGTCTGCGGTCTTCTGAAAAATGAGGGCTACCGGGTCCGAACCTGGGACGTGGGCCACGGAAACGCGCCGGTCATCGTCGGTGACCTGGAGGGACAGGAGGACGGCGCGCCCGTGATCTTCTCCGGCCACTATGACACGGCGCTGTACCGCAGCCTGTCCGGGCAGAATCCCTTCCGTCTGAAGGACGGGAGAATCTGTGGAACCGGCGTGCTCGACATGAAGGGCGGTATCGTGATCGCGCTCTATGCCGTCCGTGCGGCGGTGCAGGCGGGCCTGAAGCGTCCAGTGCGTCTGCTGCTTGCCGGTGACGAGGAGATCAATCACATCGGATCCCGCGCCGCGGAGATCATGATGGAGGAAGCGTCCGGCGCTCTCTGTGCCTTCAACATGGAGACCGGCCTGCGCAGCAACCAGATCGCCGTGTTCCGCAAGGGCGGCACCCGCTGCCGGATTACGGTGCACGGCGTCGAGGCTCACGCGGGCAACGACTTCACCAAGGGCCGCAGCGCCATCGTGGAGATGGCCTATAAGATCGTCGACATCCACAATCTGACGGACCTCTCCGTCGGCACGACCATGAACATCGGCACAATCCAGGGCGGCACGATCTTCAATGCCGTTCCCGCAAAGTGTGAGGTCGTGGTGGATATGCGCTTTGAGAAGAACGAGGAGCTGGAAAAAGCCAAGAAGAATCTGGAGGCAGTCTGCCGCAAGACCTACATCGAGGGCACGACCACAGAGATGGAGTACATCGACGTGATGCACGTCTTTGAAACGACGGACGGCGGCATGCAGCTTTGGGACTTCCTGCGGGAGACGGCGGAGGAGACCGGCCTCCAGCCAGTGGACAAGATCCGCCTCGGCGGCAGCTCCGACGCGGCCTACCTCACAATGGCCGGCGTGCCCACGGTCTGCTCCTGCGGCACCATGGGCGAGTGGAACCATACGGTACGGGAATACGTCATGGCAGACTCCCTCTATGAGCGGGCCAAGCTGTTTGCTGGTGCGCTGCTGCGGATGGAGCGCTTCGAGAACCGGTAGTCAATGCGCATCTGCGCTTGATGGATAAAACCCCAGAGAAAGAGGAGATACACTATGAAAGAACCGAAAGCCGAAACCCTGAACAAAAATCGGAAGTTTACAATGCCCCATGCTTAGGTTATCATTGTACTGCTGATGGTCGTTGTCTCCCTGCTGACGTATGTCATCCCCGCCGGCTCCTATGGCCGTGTGGAGGATCCGGAGACCGGCAAAACCATCGTCGATCCCACAACCTTTGCCTATTCCGATGAATCAAACCCCGTTTCGATTCTGCAGATCCCCACGATGATCGTTCAGGCGATTGAAAAAAATGCCTCCCTGATCTTCTCGATCATCATCATCGCCGGTGCGCTGGAGATCATCCTGTCCACCGGTATGTTCCACGCCTTCTGCAATAAGCTCTCCCGGGCTTGCGCCAAGAGCGGTAAGGAGATCCTGTTCATCCCTGCCATCACCCTGATCTTCACCCTGATCGGCCTGACCCAGAGTACCGATAAGTTCATCGCCTTCGGCCCGATTGGCGTGATGCTGGCCGTGACCCTGGGCTATGACGCCATCGTCGGCATCGCTATCGTCCTGCTGGGCGTCGGCGTGGGCTTCAGTGTCGGCGCCCTGCACACCACCACGGCTGTGGCCCAGCAGATTTCCGGTCTGGATCTCTACTCCGGCATCACCGTCCGTCTGGTTGTGACCGTGATCTTCTACATCCTCACGACGGTCTACATCTGCCGCTATGCCAGCCGCATCAAGAAGGACCCCTCCAAGAGCTTCCTCTACAAGGTCGAGGGCGTCATGAAATTTGACCCCTCGGAATCTGAGATCCAGATCGTCTGGAAGCATTTCCTGGTTCTTGCCATCTTTGTGGCCGGTCTCGGCATCCTGATGTGGGGCTGCCTGAAGAAGGGCTGGTCCTTCCAGGAGACCTCGATCCTCTTCCTGTGGGTCGGCATCCTCAGCGGCCTGGTCTACGGTATCAAGCCTTCCCAGATCTGTAAAACCTTCATCAAGGGATGCGGCGGCGCTACCGGTGCGGCGCTGGTCGTCGGCTTCGGCGCGGCGGTTTCCCTGGTCCTGAACACCGCCGGCGTCATTGACACCGTTGTCATGGGGCTGGCTCAGGCGCTGAACGTGGTGCCCAAGTTCCTGCGCGGTCCTGCCATGTTCCTGGCAAACGTCATCATCAACTTCTTCATTCCATCCTGCAATGGCCAGGCAGCTGTGGTCATGCCCATCATGGCCCCCTGTCCGACGTCATCGGCGTCTCCCGTCAGACCGCTGTTATGGCTTTCAAGCTCGGCGACGGCCTGTGAAACTATGTTCTGCCCCATGCCGCTGCTCTGATGGGCTTCCTCGGCGTGACCGGCGTTCCCTACGACAAATGGATGAAGTTCATGCTGAAGCTGTTCGTGATCTGGCTCGTAGCCGGCTGCGTCGTATGTGCGGCCTGCCAGATGATTGGCTACGTCTGATTCTGCGCGCATTCCCGGCGCAAAATGAAAATGTGAGAGGAGAATATGGATTTAACACTCATTGCTCTGAAGCAGACTGCCGTCATGTTCCTTCTGATGGCGATTGGATGGCTGCTGTTTAAAGGCGGCAAGATCACCAAAGAGGGAAGCCGTGACCTGGCAAATATGCTGCTCTATGTGATTTTACCCTGCGCAATCGTCAATGCATTCTGTACCGAGTATACCGAGGAAAAGAGCCTGCATCTGCTCTACGCCTTCGTTCTGGGACTGGCGGCACTGGCTCTGGCCATCCTGATTTCCCGCCTGATCTTCCGGAAACGGCCCATCGACCACTTTGGCGCGGCCTTCTCCAACGCCGGCTTCATGGGCCTGCCCATGATCCAGGCGGTGTTGGGCACTGACGCTGTGATCTACTCCGCTCCGTTCATCGCTTTGCTGAACCTGTTTCAGTGGACCTACGGTGTGGCGGTGCTGACCGGCAAAAAGGACGGTCTGAAGGCGAAAAAGCTGGTGACCAACCCGATCCTCATCAGCCTGGTGGTCGGCCTGCTCTGTTTCTACCTGAAGATTCAGCTCCCGGTGGTTTTGTCGATAACGGTTTCCTCCGTGGCCGCGCTGAACTCCCCGGTTGCCATGGTGGTGCTGGGCGTCTACCTGGCGCAGACGGATCTCAAGTCCCTCTTTGCCGACAAGATGCTCTACCTGAATTCGGCGGTTCGACTCCTGGCCATCCCGCTGGTGACGCTGGCCCTGTTCTGCCTCCTGCCCGCCTCTCTGCAGGAGGCGCGGATGGCCCTGCTGATCGTGGCGAGTGCGCCGGTCGGCTCCAACGTGGCAGTGTATGCCCAGCTCAATCATCTGGATTACACCTATGCCAGCAAAAGCGTCTGTCTCAGCACCCTGTTTTCCATCCTGACCATGCCGCTGATGATTGCGCTGGCCGGTCTTCTCTGGCGCTGAACCCTGTCTCTTTTCAGGAATACCGTCCGCATTTCTCCCCTCCAAAATGGCCGCCGCAGGTTTCTGCGGCGGCCATCAGCTTGATATTGACCGTGGCGTTGGTCCGGTTCATATCTCCAGTCAGCCCCGTCATGAAGCTGAAAAATTTGCGGGGCGAAGTCTGCCGGTGCAGGCTCATTTGTGTTCATTTTCCCTCAGAGAAGTTCCTCTGTTTCATGGCTTTCGCTCGTTTGCCGGAAGCGGCATACCGTGGGTGTTGACACTTGTCAACAAGAACGTCCCCTGTTCCGCCGGAGCAGGGGACGTTTCTATGGAAGGGTTGGGAAGCCGTCAGTCGAGATAGTCGCCGACGGGACTCTGGTTGTACTGCTTGATGATTTTGAGGATGACGGAGCCGTCCGGCTGCAGCGTCTCCTCGACGATCCGGTACTGCGTGTGGTTGCGATCCAGCGCCGTTTTGTAGTGCGCCACATCCTCCTGAACCAGCTTTGCGCCGAGCGCCTGATCAACGCCGTCCTTGAGCATAAAGTGCAGCGTCTGGCAAATACAGGCTGCTTTGACCCGTTTCATGGACTCACCTCCTCCGGCCAGGGCGAATGCCCGCGCCTGAACTGAAAGCGGTGCGGACCGGACCTCACGAGATCGTGCCGCACACTGTGTATTTTTATTATAATCGGATTTTTTGACTCGTGCAAAGGCGATTTTTCACAAAAATACATAGAAATTTCAACGTAAGACGTTTGTTCAGACTGCCAGATGGATGGGGCGGATTTCAGAAAATGGAGAATTTCATGGGAGGGTGTGGAAGAAAAAACTTTACTTCGGAGAAAAAATAGTATAAAATA
>CAMGPO010000056.1 GCA_946060825.1 uncultured Clostridia bacterium
TACTCCGATCCGTCTGGGCGGCGCCCCGGAGGAAGCGGGCGTGGCCCGGTATGAGACGCTGCTGGATTTTGTGAATGACCGGTTTGGTCGGGAGGAATCGCAATGAGAGAATCAATCGCCCAGTCCCTGACGGAGCTGACGGCCCGCTATCCGAAGCTGGAGCCCCTGCACGCCCAGCTGGCCGAAGCCTTCCGGATGCTGAAGGACTGCTATGAACGGGGCGGTAAGCTGCTCGTGGCGGGCAACGGCGGCTCCTGCGCCGACGCGGAGCACATCGTCGGCGAGCTGATGAAGGAATTCAAGCGGAAGCGCCCACTGGACGCCGCCCTGCGGCAGCGTCTCGCGGAGATCGACCCGGTGCGCGGCCCGAGGCTGGCGGAGAGCGTCCAGCGGGGCCTCCCGGCGGTGGCCCTTTCTTCCCATCCCTCCCTCAATACGGCCTTCCTCAACGACGTTGGCTCGGAGGGGATGTTCGCCCAGCAGATCAACGTCCTGGGCCGCGAGGGCGACGTATTCCTGGCCATCTCCACCTCGGGCAATTCGCGGAACATTGCCTGCGCCTGCGTGATGGCAAAGGCGAAGGGCATACAGGTGCTTGGCCTGACGGGCAAGACCGGCGGCGTCCTCAGGGAGCTGGCCGACCTGGCGCTGGTCATGCCGGAGACGGAGACCTACCGGATTCAGGAGCTGCACCTGCCGGTCTACCACTGGCTGTGCATGGCCCTGGAGGAGCAGTTCTTTGCGGAGTGACGCCGTGGGGACCGGGAATAGCAGCATGCCGGCGTGACGGCAAAAAAATAAGATACCGAATGCGGTATTGGAGGAACAAGAATGACAGATGAGAACAAAATGCCGCGCTCCCGGGGGAAGCGCGGGGCGTATTGGACCGCGGGTGCGCTTGGCGCTGCCACGGTCGTGTGGTTCGTTCTGTCGATGTGCCTTGGCAGCGTCTGGAGATGGACTTTCTTGCAGCCGGAATATTGGCTGGCCGTCCTCGAGCTGACGGTTCTGTGTGTTGCACTGGTCGCCGCCGCGTATTTTCCCCGGAAGAGATGGCAGCGCTTCCTGCTGATTCTGGCGCTTGCCGCGGTGTTTTCCTTCCTGCACTCGTTCTTTTTCGCGTTGCTGGTGGGCATGCTGTACGCCTGCGTTCTCTGGATGACGGGCTATCTGCTCTGCTCGCTTCTGGCGCGGGAACGGCGCGGCCAGATTCCGGCCTGCCTGCTGCTGGGCATGGCGGGGATGCTTCTGCTGGTTTGCGTTTGCTCTCTGCTGAGGTTCGGAACCTCCAGTGACCTGCGGGACGTTCTGAAGGTGCTGATCCCGCTGGAGCTGGTTCTCTGCCGGAAAAAGCTGGCGGAGCTCTGGCGCCGGTGCAGAGCGGCGGGCGGAGAATGCTCCCGCATGGAATTCCCGGATGCTTTGCTGCTGGGTGGAATCCTGACGGCGTTCCTGCTGCAGCTTGGCCGGGCCTGCATCTCGCTGGACTATGACTCCCTCTGGTATGGCCTGCGCTCGGATGCCATGCTGGCGCCCTTTACCGGCATCTATGACCGGGTGATCTCCACGGGCTGCGTCTATGTCTACCCCAAGGCGATCGAGGCGCTGGCCCTGCCCTTCAATATCCCCTCGACTTACAGTTTTGTCTACGCGGTTAACCTGATGTTTGCCGCGTGCCTGCTGTACCTGGTTTACCGGATTGTCTGCCTGTTCTGCAACCGGCGGACGGCCCTTTTCTCCACGCTCTGCTGCGCGGTCACGCCGGGCATCATGAATATGGCGGTCACGGCGAAATCGGATACCGCCACGCTGCTGATCCAGCTGATTCTGCTGTACTACGCCCTGGAAGCCATCCAGAAGCGTAGTGGTGGGGCCCTCGGAATGGCGTTTGCGGCCGGGGTATTCTCGCTGGCCTTCAAAACGTCCAGCTTTGTCTTTACGCCGCTGCTCCTGCTGACGGCGATCCTTGTTTCCTGTGTCCGCAGCGTGCGGATCCGGGTTCGGGATCTCGCACCCCTGCTGCCGGTGCTGCTGGCTCTGGTGCTGATCTTCCTGCGGACCTATCTGCTGACCGGAAGAATCATTACCTCCTTTTTCACGGGGCTTCAGGACGCGATGGGGCTGACCTATCAGTTCCCCTACGCGGTTCGTGCCACAGTCTGGGGCAGCGCCATCGCCGACTTTTTCTCCTCCCCGCAGATGCTGCTCGGCCGGCTGACCAGGATTCCCCAGTTCCTCTTCCTGCCGACCAGCAAGGAGCTCGACCACGTCATCATCGCGTGGCCCGGCCTGCTGTTCTCGGTCACATGGATTCTGGAGGCCGGAAGTGTGCTGTTCCATCCCGGAAGAACACTGCGCCGCGCGAAGCAGGAGCCGGTATACGGCCTGCTCCTGCTGTCTCTGGTTCTGGTCAGCGCGGTGAGCTTCGGATGCATTGTGTTTCTGCGCAAGCCAGACGGGAATTACTTCATGCTGATGTATGCCCTGACCTTCCTCTTCGCGCCGCAGGAGCTTGCGGTAAGGCGGGAAAACCGGTATTTCGAAACCGGGCTGGTCGTGGTCCCGCTGGTTCTCTGCGGCTATGTGATGTGCCTGCTTTCCAGCTGGTCCTGGAGCGTCGGCCTGACGCCGATTCGGCTGAACCACTACGGCTTTTTCAACCACGAAGGTGAAAACCTCGTCTACTATGAACAGATCGGAATCACGGAGACGGCCAATTACCTGCGTACGGAGTGCGGCGGGCAGGCCAGGGTGATGACGGTCACGGGCGAAACGCCGCGGATCCTGACGCTGCCGGCGATTGCGGACTCCTGGGAGGATCTGGTGGAGTGGGGCACGGCGGATCTGGGCCGGACGCCGGAGGGCTTCTCCGCCTACTGCAGCGCCGCTGGGATCACGTACCTGCTGATTGAGGAGGACTATCTCGCGGAGAACGCCCAGGCCCTGTCCGTGCTGCAGTCCCTCGTTTCCGAGGGCTGGATGCAAACTGTGATGCGGGAGAACGGCTTCTGGCTGGTTCGCTGCGGCCTCGAAGACGCGGAACCGGACGCGGAGCTCACAGCCATGCTTTTGGGAATTGTTCCGGCGGCTTCGGAATAAAAACAGAATCACACCATTGTTTGTTGGAGGTATACGCTTATGGCACGCTACAGCATCGTGATACCCTGCTACCGCTCTTCCAAAACCATCGAAAAGGTGGTCGCCCTCACGGCGGAGGAGCTGGAACGGCTTGGGCTGTCCGATTATGAATTCGTCCTGGTCAACGACTGTTCGCCGGATGGCGGCGAGACCATCGCCGCATTGTACCGGCTGGCAGATGCCCACGACTATGTCAAGGTGGTGAACCTCGGGAAGAACGCCGGGCAGCACAATGCCACGATGGCCGGACTCAACTACGCCAGCGGCGACTTCATCATCTCCATGGATGACGATATGCAGACGCGGCCGTCGGAGATCATCAAGCTGAAGACCAGGATGGACGAGGGCTTCGACATCGTATTTGGCTACTATGAGAAGAAGCGGGAGAGTCTGTTCCGGCGGATGGGCAGCGCCCTGAATTCCTGGACTGTCCGGATGCTGATCCACAAGCCGAAATGGCTGAAGACCTCGAGCTTCTGGATGATACGCCGCTATGTGCGGGACTACCTGATCCGGGACACCCATCCGGACGTCCACCTGCAGAGCCTCTTCCTGCGCACCAGCAGCAACATTGCCTGCGTTCCGATCGAGCACTTCGCGCGGGAGGTCGGGACCTCCACCTACACGCTGAAAAAGCTCATCAAGCTCTATACCAACATCGTCGGCTTCTCGTCGGCTCCGTTGAATTTCCTGATGGTTCTGGGCTGCGTTTTCGCCGCCGGCGGTCTCGCCGCGGACCTTGTAGCCCTGATCGTCAACCTGATCCGGCCGGAGTTTCATGCCGTCTGGACGGCGCTGTTTGGCACGGGCTTTTTCCTGACCGGCGTGCTGCTGGCTGCGATGGGCCTGGTCGGCAGCTATGTCAGCCGCATCCAGATGGGCCAGACGCAGGCGCCGCAGTTTGTGGTGCGCGATCTCCGGAATCTCGAAGAAAAAGAGTGAGTATGCCTGCCTGAGCAGGGCATGAAAGCGCGCGAAGGGGGAGTAACGATGAAGAAACGGATCCTTGCCATGATTCTCGCGGCGGCACTGGCGCTGTCCTGTGTGTCGGAGGTGGTGTTTGCTGCGGCGGCTCCGCCGGCGGAGCAGGGGATTCTGGAATGCAGCCAGGTAAACCCGCTGTACGTCGGAATCCAGCGGGAGGAGGATCTCAGAAAGCCCGGAAACGCGCCGGGTACCAGTACATACAGTGCGAGTGGGTCGGTGGAGTACGAACCGGACGAGAATGTCCTCGCCGCCCAGATTCGGGAGGCCATGGTCGCCCGTCAGGCCGACATCACGGTCTACTGGGAGACGGAGTCTAAGCCGACAGACGCGATCTTTTACCGGCTCGTTGAGCTCGCCATTGCGGAGACGGGGAATCCGGACGAGGGCGACTATATCCGCTATACCTACGGCGGCTGGAGCGCCAAGGGTTCCTTCAGCCAGAGCGGCTCCGTGTATCGCTGCACGCTGACCTATGCCATGACCTATTACACGACGGCGGAGCAGGAGCAGGAGATGAACACGGCGGTGCGGGAGGTCCTGAGCGGCTTCGGCTTTGCATCGTCCATCTCGAATGTGAAGAAGATCCGGACAATCTATGACTATATCTGCACCCACGTGACCTATGACTATGACAATCTGGAGGATGACAACTACAAGCTCAAATTCACGGCCTATGCAGCGCTGGTGAATGGAACGGCGGTCTGCCAAGGGTATGCGGTGCTCCTCTACCGGCTGCTGCTGGAGAGCGGCGTTTCCTGCCGCGTCATCGCCGGAACCGGCAATGGCGGCGCCCATGCCTGGAATATCGCCGGGCTGAACGGCGTCTACTACAATGCGGACAGCACCTGGGACGCAAGCAATGCCGGAGCGGGGTTGGCCTATGAATACTATCTCCGCTGCGACTCTGAGTTTCCGGACCACACGAGAAACGAGGAGTTTACGACCGAGGCGTTCTACGCGGCATATCCCATGTCGGAAACCAGCTACGAATCCACCCCCGGCGACGAAACGGTCTGGAGCTTGTCGGAGGACGGCACGCTGACCGTCTCCGGCAGCGGCCCCATGGCGGACTATGCCCAGGCGTCGGACGCGCCCTGGTATTCCCGCAAGACGGAAATCACGGAGATCGCGGTGGAAAGCGGCGTAACCTCCGTTGGAGCCCGGGCGTTTTGCGGCTGCACCGCCCTGACCGACGTGCGGATTGCCGATACCGTCGGAAGCATCGGGGCCTATGCGTTCCAGGGGGCGAAGGCGCTGCAGAACGTGATCTTTGCGGGCAATGCGCCGGAGCTGGGCGAAAATGCCTTTGCGGACTGTGCCGGCGGCTTTGTGATCTCCTACTATGAGGGGACGACCGGATGGGACAGTGCGGTCTGGGCCGGGTATACGAAACAGGCGCTCCACGTGGGCGAATGGGTTGTCGACACCGCGCCGACCTGCGCGGAGCCCGGCAGCAGGCACATCGACTGCACATACTGCGGCAAAACCATTACGGAATCGATCCCGACGACGGAGCATACGGTGTCCGTGGATGCGGCGGTGGATCCGACCTGCACCGAGGACGGCCTGACGGAAGGGAGCCACTGCTCCGTCTGCGGGGCGGTTCTGGTGAAACAGGAGACTGTTCCCGCGACCGGACACACCGAAGCTGCCGATCCGGCGGTTCCCGCCACCTGCACCGAAGACGGCTTGACGGAGGGGAGCCACTGCTCCATCTGCGGGGCGGTTCTGGTCAAACAGGAGACCATTCCTGCGGCTGGACACAGCTGGGACGACGGAGCGGTGACCAGGGAACCCACGGAGACCGAAGAGGGGATCCGCACCTACACCTGTACGGTCTGCGGCGAAACCAGAACGGAGAAGATTCCCACCCTGGAGCACGTCCACAACTATACGGCCGTCGTGACAGAGCCGACCTGCACGGAGGAGGGCTACACGACCTATACCTGCGCCTGCGGCGACAGCTATGTCGACGACACGGTTCCCGCCCTGGGCCATACGGAAGCGGCGGACGCGGCGGTGGAGCCGACCTGTACGGAGACAGGTCTGACTGAGGGCTCGCACTGCTCTGTCTGCGGAGCGATTCTGGTCAAACAGGAGACCGTTCCTGCTACCGGCCACACCGAAGCTGCCGACCCGGCGGTTCCCGCTACCTGTACCGAAGACGGCCTGACGGAGGGGAGCCACTGCTCCGTTTGTGGAGCGGTTCTGGTGAAGCAGGAGACCGTTCCTGCGGCTGGCCACAACTGGGACGGCGGAACGGTGACCAAAGAGGCCACCGAAACTGAGGCCGGCGTCCGGACCTACACCTGTACGGTCTGCGGAGAGACCAAAACCGAGGAAATCCCGCCGCTGAGCCACGTTCACAGCTATACGGCCGTGGTGACGGAGCCGACCTGCACCGAGGCGGGCTATACGACCTACACCTGCGCCTGCGGTGATAGCTATACAGCCGACGAGGTTCCGGCCTCGGGCCATACGGAAGTGGCGGATGCGGCAGTGGAGCCGACGGCCACACAGACCGGCCTGACTGAGGGAAGCCACTGCGCGGTTTGCGGGGAGACCCTGAAGGCGCAGGAGGTAATTCCGGCGCTGGGCCTGCGGGATGTGACGATGACGGATGCGAAGCCCTATGTGGACGGCGTCATCGTGAGCTGGGAGGCTGTAGAGGAAGCACGCTTCTATCAGCTCTTCCGCCGTGCGGCGGATGAAACGAGCTGGACGCTGCTGACCAATACCAGCGGTACGGCTTATAAGGATAGTTCCGCGGAAGCGGACGTGAAGTATTACTACAAGACCAGAGCGCGGGACGGCAGCGTGATGAGCAGCCTCGATATTGCGGCAGTCTCGGCGAAGATCCCAACCTCCCTCGCAGATGTAAAGATGGAGAGCGCCGCGGCGTATCCGGATGGGATCATCGTCCGCTGGGGCGTAGTCGAGGGCGCGATTCTGTACCAGGTCTACCGCCGTGCCTCCGGAGAAACCACCTGGGCCCTGCTCAGGAACACGGGCAGTCTGGCCTATAAGGACACGGAGGCGGTCCCCGGCGTCCGGTATTACTACCGGGCGGTGGCGCGGAACTGTAGCCTGGCGAGCAGCATCAATATCCCGGCGGTCTCGGCGTGCATCACCCCGCCTGCGGATGTGAAGATGCTGAGCGCGACAGGACACAGTACGGGCAATATCATCCGCTGGGA
>CAMGPO010000057.1 GCA_946060825.1 uncultured Clostridia bacterium
GACGCATCGGCGCTGAGACCCCCGACTGGAACGCTCTGAGCCACTTCGGCGTTCTGCCCGCCGCGGCCACCGTCACCGTTGGTGCGGCCCTGTTCCCCCGCATCGACGTGGACAAGGAGTTGGCCGAGCTGGAAGCCCTGAGCCAGGCCGCCAAGGCCCCCAAGGAGGACCCCCTGCCCGAGCCGCTGCCCCAGATCGACTTCGACACCTTCTCCAAGGTCGAGATGACCGTGGTCAAGGTGCTGGAGTGCGAGGCGGTCAAAAAGTCGGAAAAACTGCTGAAGTTCCAGCTCGACGACGGCACCGGGACGCCCCGGCAGATTCTCTCCGGCATCGCCAAGTACTACAAGCCCGAGGAACTGGTCGGCAAGACCCTGGTCGCCGTGACCAACCTGGCGCCCCGGAAGATGATGGGCCGTGAGTCCAACGGCATGCTGCTCTCCGCCGAGCGCGGCGACAAGCTGCACCTGGTCATGCTGGACGACAGCGTCCCCGCCGGCGCCCGGCTGGTGTAACCCCACAACAACAAAACCCCGCCGCACGGCGGGGTTTTTGTCTGTCATTCTGAGGCGATGGCAGGAATAGGAAGAAACCCGGCCTTTTGGCCGGGTTTTTGCAGTTCACTCCGGTTTCTTAGTTGATAATGCCTTCGGCGTAGGTGACCTCCTGGGTGCTGTCCTCGGTGAAGTACGCGTCGAGGATCGCTCTGGCGATGGGGCCAAGGGAGGCGCCGCTGCCGCCCTTTTCCACATAGATGGCAATGGCGATCTGGGGATCCTCTGCCGGGGCGAAGCAGAGGAAGGAGGCGTGGCTGGAGCCGCCGGCGTCATGCTCGGCGGTGCCGGTCTTGGCGCAGACCGTGATCGGATAGTCGGCAAAGGTCTTGCGGGCTGTGCCCTCGGCGGTGTCCGTGGCACAGAGGGTCATGCCGTAGAGAATGGCGTTCATGGCCTTGTCGGAGATGTCCAGCTTGCTGACGACCTCCGGCTCGTTCTGCTTGAGCAGCTCGGAGTAGTCGGCGGAGACAACCCGCTGCAGGAAGGTGTCGCGGTACCGGGTGCCATTATTGGCCAGGGTGGCGGCGTAGGTAGCGAGCTGCAGCACCGTGAACTTATTTTCCGACTGGCCGATGGCGGCCATCAGGGCGTCGGCACCGTAGAAACCCTGCTGGTCATTTTCATACAGCATGGCCTTGGTCTCGGCGTTGGCACGGTAGCCCACGGCCTCTGACAGCTCCACGCCGGTGCTCTCGCCCAGGCCCATGGCCTTGGCCACCTCGTCGATGGGGTCGATGGTGTGGCCGAACTTGTAATAGATCTGGTTGGCCACTTCATAGAAGTAGTAGTTGCAGGAGACGGACAAGGCGCGGGGCAGATCCACCATGCCGTGGGTGAGGCCGTAGTTCTTGTAGACCATACACTTCGGCGTGAAGCCCTCGTCCTCATAATAGGTGTAGACGCCCTCGTCCTCAATGCCCTGGAGCGGATCCATGTCCAGAGCGTCCACGGCAGCGATGCCGGTGACCATCTTGAAGGTGGAGCCGGGGTTGTAGATGGCCTGAAGGGCCCGGTTGTAAAGGGGCGCGTAGGGATCCTCCAGCAGCTCCTCAAAGTCCTCGGAATAGGTTGAGAGATTGTAGGTCGGGTAGCTGGCGCAGGCCAGGACTTCGCCCTCCGACCCATCGGCGCAGCTCACGACGACCACGGCGCCGCCTTCGGCGTCTTTGCCGGTGCCGTCATTGTCGCTGTTGCTGCTGGTGGAGAGACCGTTCTCCCGGACATTTTCAATGTGGGCGGCCAGAGCGTCCTCCGCGACCATCTGCAGGTCGAGGTCGATGGTCAGCTCCACATTGTCGCCGGCCTCCGGCTCCTTGGTATAGGTCTCCTCCAGCACCTCGCCGTCGGCAGAGAGGACGGTCTTTTTCTCGCCGTCGGTGCCGTGGAGGTAGGACTCGAAGGCCTTTTCAAAGCCCTCCTTGCCCACATAGGCGTCCATGGAGTAGTCCTGCTCCTTGTAGACCTCGTATTCCTCGGCGGTCATCTTGCCCACGCTGCCGAGAATGTGGGCCGCGTAGGTGGTGTTGTACTGGCGGATCGTCGTAGTCTCCACATTGACGCCGGGAATGTTCAGCTCGATCAGGGCGGCAAGCTGCTCCGAGGAGACGTCATAGCTCAGCACATAGGTGGAGAGGGCATAGACATAGTGGCGCAGCTCCAGTTCATAGCGGATGCCCACGACCTTGCGGGCATCCTCGTCACTCCAATCCTCGGGCACCCGGTAGACGTCCCGGAGCTGCTTCATCAGGCTGGTAGCCGTCATGTCGAGGTCCCAGTCCCGCTCGGTCATGAAGGTCTTGAAGTAGCTCTGCCAGTTGGTGCTCAGGTCCTCATAGGTGGAGACGTAGGGAGCTTCCCTCGAAATGGGAAGGTGGTCGGTATATTCCAGGCCCATCTCGTTACACTGGTTAACCAGGGTCAGCAGGTTCCGGTTGGTACTCTGGGTGCTGTAGATGATATAGTCGTTGATGGTCAGGTTGTAGCTGGCCCGGTTGGAGACCAGAACGGTGCCGTTGCGGTCGAGGATGTTGCCCCGGGCGGCGGAAACATGGGTCAGGAAGGTGTAGGTGTCCGTGGTGGAGACAACGTCCTCCGACGCTGAGACCTGCACCCGGTACAGCCGTCCGATGAAAATGCCCATGACGAGCAGCACGGCCGTGAGCAGCAATGTGATGCGAATGGTGGTTTTGTATTCCATAGATTACCTCCCGATCCGGGAAACAGCCCATGCACCGAGATAAAACAGGGGATAGGCGAGAACGGAGAACAGAATTTCCGGCAGCAGGACTGTCTGCCACAGAGCGGCGGCCACGGAGCCGATGTAAACGCGGAACAGGAACGCTGCGCCCTCGCAGACCGTCAGGCCCAGCAGGCTGAGGATCAGGGCCGGGACAAAGGTGCGGGTGTAGAAGTGATCACAGACAGAACCGGCCAGAGCGGCTGTCAGGGTCAGGGTAACGATGTAGATGGGGCCGCAGTCGGCGCCGGAGAGGCAGTAGACCGCGCTGGCCAGCAGGGTGAACAGGGCAGCCCGCTCGGCCCCCTCCCGGACGGCCACGCAGACCACGCATGTGGGCACCACACAGAGAGCAATGCCGCTGATGGTCATCTTGGGCAGAACGATGGTCTGCAGCAGCATCGCGAAGAGAAAAAGGACGGCATAGAGAGTCCATTTGAGGATCTCGGTCAGCTGCCGCCGGGAAAAGAGTTCAGAGAAGATAGGAAGCCCTCCCTCCGGAGATTTGGAGATATCCGCCGCCGGGCGGTCAGTTGGTGTCGTAGTCGGTGATGAGGAACACCTGCTCCAGGCTGCCGAAGTCCACGGCGGCGTCCAGAATGGCGTACTTGGAGACGCCCGTCTCGTCCAGGCCCGCGTCGGACACATAGCCGAGGATCAGATCCTTGGGGTAGAGGGTGGAGCCGGTGGTGACCACCTGGTCGCCGTTTTTCATGACAGCGTCGGTAGGCAGGTAGCTGAGCCGCAGGCTGCCGCTTTCGCCGGTGCGGTAGGAGCCCTCGACCACGCCGGTGTAGCCGGTGCTGGAAACGCTGGCGCTGATTTCCAGGGAGGAATCAAGGATCGTGGTGATGGTGGCCCAGTTCTCGCCCACGGCGGTGACCAGGCCGACAACCTGGCCGAACTCGGTCACGGCGCACATACCCTCCTCCAGGCCGTCCAGCCGGCCCTTGTTGACGGTGAAGGTGCTCTTCCAGTTGGTGGAATCCCAGGCGATGATGTATGCCGAGAGGAACTGGTAGTCGTCATGCTCTTCGGCCATGTTCAGCAGTTCCCGGAGCCGCTCGTTTTCCCGTTCCAGAGTGTCGGCAGAGCGGATGGACTCCTCCATGGAAGCGATCTTCTCCTGGAGAACCGTGTTCTCCGCCTGAAGATTTTCATAGTTGTAGGCGTAGTTGTAGAACCGTTCCACTGACCGGGTCGCCGAGGCGGTCAAACTGCGGACGGGACCCATCAGTGTCTGAACCAGGTTGGTGACGCCGCTGCCGGAGAAAGTAGAGACCACAGCAATGAACACCGCCAGCACCACCGCCGCAATCAGGATAATCCGGACTTTTTTGGAAAAAAACTGCTTTTTCAAAGGATCACCTCGTCTCAGCCCCGCCGAGGACGGCGACGCCGAACTGTTGTAAAATCTGGGAGAGCCGGCACAGAGGCAGACCCATGACGTTGAAATAGTCGCCCCGCAGGGACTCGACGAAGATGGAGGCCAAACCCTGGATGCCGTAGGCCCCGGCCTTGTCCATCGGCTCGCCGGTATGGACGTAGGCGGCAATCTCCGCCTCTGTCAGCAGCCGGAACCGGACGCCAGTCACATCCACCTCGGTGACGGCCCGCTCCCGGGTGCAGACGGTCACGCCGGTACGAACCTGATGCTCCCGGCCGGAGAGCAGGCGCAGCATCTCCGCCGCCTCCGCCGCCGTATGGGGTTTGCCGAGGATCCGGTCGTCCACACAGACGATGGTGTCGGCGGCGATCACGATATCGTCCTCCGCCGCGGCGGGCAGGACAGCCATTGCCTTGGCCCGGCAGATGCGGGCCACCTCAGCCTCCGCGCCCAGGGCGGGATCCATGGTCTCGTCGATGTCGGCGGTCTTTACGGTAAAGGCCAGGCCCAGCGTCCGCAGCAGCTCCTGCCGCCGGGGCGAGGCCGAGGCCAGAATCAGAGCCATCTCATTCCACTCCTCGCTGATAGAGTCCCCTGGTGCAGCCGGCGGGATCGAAGGGTGCCGCCGCCTCGTAGTCGGCGATGACCCGGGAGACCTCGCCGGGGTTCTCCGTGGTGAACTGCAGCCGCACCGCCCAAAGGCCCAGGGACTGCAGGGCCTTGCGCTTGTCCAGCAGGTAGAGCTTCTTGCCGTTGAGCAGGACGCTGCGGCAGGTGCCGGGGTCCCGGACGATGGGGAACTCCTGTCCCCGCCGGTCCACCAGCTTGGTAGGGCTGCCAGTGCAGGCGCAGACGCCCGTCCGGTTCCGGATCAGGCAATTCTCCGTCAGCATCAGGGGCAGGCGGCCGTAGACCAGCAGCTCCGCCGGGACGGCCTTGCTGAGATCCCGGATCTGGGGCAGGGTCATCTCAAAGGAGCAGAGCAGAGAACTGAGGCCCTGCTGCCGCAGGCAGTCCACCGTCCTCGAATTGAACACGTTGAGGCCAAAATCGCCCCGTACCCGGAAACCCAGAGCCCGGGCCTCGGCGATTTGACCCAGGTTGCCGGTCAGCACCGAGGTGATACCCAGCGTGCGGGCCGTGGCGAGCTGGCTGAGGACGTTCCGCGCCTCTCCATCCCGGATAACCCGGGGCAGAACGGCGCACAGCTCCGTTGCCTCCGGGATGGATCGGGCGATCTCCCGGTGCTCCGTGATCTCGCTCAGGGGCACATAGAGCACCGCCGGCTTTGCCGCGAGCACCTTCCGGGTGATCTGCCCGGCCCGCAGCACCGAGACCGTCAACGCCGGGGGCGTCTTGGGACCGGCCACTGCGACCGGATCGGAGAGCTTGCCGAATTTCGGCGTCTCCTGGCGGCCGCGTACGGCAGCCAGCTCGGACAGCACCTCCCGCCGCATGGCGTTGACCGCCGCAGCGGGCAGGGTCAGGCCCGGGTCGATCTTGGCCCGGAAGCTGCCGAGATAGAAGGGCGTACCGCCCGTTTTCTGAAGCCGCGCACCCAGCTCCTCCTCCGTCAGGGGCCGGTGAATGGCCCGCTGGGGGATCTCGCCGGTGGTGCGGCAGGTATTGCCCCGGTCATCCTCCGCCGCCAGCATCGCCGGCTGATCTCGGGAGACAAGGGCATAGAACTTCACCGGCACCCGGGGGCGTTCGCCGGTCTCATAGGTGGCCCGGGCGGAGGCCAGCAGAGTGCGGTCCTCCCGGGTCTCCTGCCGGACGCCGAACATGGCCGGGCCGGTCTCTCCTGTATAGTAGCCCTCGGTGAAGCCCTGGCGGGAGAAAATGTTGGTGAGGTCGCGGGCGTCCCCGGCGGTGATGGGGTTACCATCCAGGACACTGCGGTAGATGCGCACGACAGTGGCGACGTACTCCGGCCGCTTGGCCCGGCCCTCGAGCTTGATGGAGGCCACGCCCATCCGCTCCAGGTCACGCAGGCGGTCAATCAGACAGTTGTCCTTGAGGCTCAGGGGGTAGCGGTCCTCGAAGCGGCCATAACCGTAGGGCAGGCGGCAGGGCTGGGCACACTGGCCCCGGTTACCGCTGCGGGTGCCGATGACCGAGGAGAGGTAGCACTGGCCGGAGTAGCACATACAGAGGGCGCCGTGGACAAAGACCTCGATCTCCACCGGGCTTCTCTGGCAGATATAGGCGATATCCTCCCGGGGCAGTTCCCGGGCCAGAACGACCCGGCTGACGCCCAGGGCGGCGGCCTGCTTCACGCCCTCCAGGGAGTGGATGCTCATCTGGGTGCTGGCGTGGACGGGAATCTCCGGCGCGATCTCCCGGCAGAGGGAGACAACGCCCAGATCCTGAACGATGAAAGCGTCCACACCGCGGCGGGCCGCCATGCGGATGACCTCCGCCACCTTCGGCAGCTCCCGGTCGGAGGCCAGGGTGTTCAGCGTCAGATGGACGGCTGCCCCACGGACATGGCAGTAGGCCACGGCCTCCTGCAGCTCGTCCGGTGTGAAATTTTTCGCGCCCATGCGGGCGTTGAACGCGCCGCTGCCGAGATAGACCGCGTCGGCGCCATTCTGAACGGCGGCGCGGAGCGCTTCCATGGAGCCGGCCGGCGCCAGCAATTCGAGCATATAAAATCCCTCATTTTTCGGAATGATCCAGGAAAAGGCGGAGACCGCCTGAAATTTTCGATACGGAGTTTATTATATCATAAAAGGAGGTGGAGGAAAAGGGCGGAAACAAAAAAGTTACAACTTTTTACGGTTCCTTTCCCGCCGGCCCGCGCTTCCGCCGCGGCTCGGTCATATTTCCCAAAAAGCCGCCGCCCTTCGGCAGAAACTTTGTCTCAGCGGCAGTTTTTCTCCGTTTTTCGCGGTTTCCCCTTGCAAAACTGCCGCCCCTGTGTTATATTTGACCGCGATGAAAATCCACACAAGGAGGGCGGTTCCCATGAAAACACTTCTGCTGTTTCCCCGGTTCCGCACTCCCTTTTTTGCGCCCAAAACGGAGCTTCTGCCGGCCATCCGCTGACAGAGGGAGTATTGGTATTTGCTCTTCTGTTTCCGTTTTGTCCCCGGCGATTTGAACCGGCTTGGGCGCAACAGGACAGAGAGGAG
>CAMGPO010000058.1 GCA_946060825.1 uncultured Clostridia bacterium
TGACCAGGCTGGACTTGCCGGAGCCGGAGACGCCGGTGACGCAGGTGAAGGTGCCGAGGGGGATCTCCACGTCGATGTTTTGGAGGTTGTTCTCCCGGCAGCCGTAAATTTTCAGGGATTTCCCGTTTCCCGTCCGCCGCACGGCGGGAACGGGAATTTTTTTGACACCGGAGAGGTACTGGCCCGTCAGGGACTCGGGGCAGGCCATGATATCCTCGATGGTGCCCTGGGCCACGACATGGCCGCCGTGGACGCCGGCCCCGGGGCCGATGTCGACGATCTGGTCGGCGGCCCGCATGGTGTCCTCGTCGTGCTCGACGACGATCAGGGTATTGCCCAGATCGCGGAGGTATTTCAGGGTGTTCAGCAGCTTTTCATTGTCTCGCTGGTGGAGGCCGATGGAGGGCTCATCCAGAATATAGAGAACGCCCATCAGACTGGAACCGATCTGGGTGGCCAGACGGATGCGCTGACTCTCGCCGCCGGAGAGGGTGGCGGCGGACCGGGCCAGAGTCAGGTAGCTGAGGCCGACGTTCTGCAGGAAGCCGAGGCGGGCGCGGATCTCCTTGAGAATTTCCTCCGCGATCACAGCCTTGGCGCCCTCCAGCTTCAGGTTTTCCATAAAGCGGAGAGCCTCGCTGACGGGCAGGCGGCAGAAGCTGGCGATGGAGATGCCGCCAACAGTGACAGCCCGGGCGATGTCTGAGAGACGGTCGCCGTGGCAGTGGGGGCAGGGCTGGGTGGCCATACACTCCTCCAGCTCCTTGCGGACGCCGTCGGACTGGGTCTCCCGCAGGCGGCGCTCCAGATTGTTCATGACGCCCTCGAAGGGCTGCTCCAGAACGCCGCGGCCGTTGCCCCGCTCATAGAAGAGCTGCAGCTTTTCGCCCTTCGTGCCGTAGAGGATGACGTCCATGGCCTCTTTGGAGAGAGTGGAGACCGGATCCGTCAGAGAAAAGCCGTACTTCTTGGACATGGCCTCGAAGTACATCCGGGCGATGGAGTCGCCCTTGACGTTGTTCCAGCCGGAGCACTGGATCGCGCCGTCCAGAATCGAGAGGGAGGGATCAGGAATGACCAAACCGGCGTCGGCCTTGAGCTGGCTGCCGAGACCGGCGCAGCTCGGGCAGGCGCCATAGGGATTGTTGAAGGAGAACATCCGGGGCGACAGCTCCGGAATGGACACGCCGCAGGTCTC
The DNA here is from genome assembly GCA_946060825.1 of uncultured Clostridia bacterium. Taxonomy (GTDB): domain Bacteria; phylum Bacillota; class Clostridia; order Oscillospirales; family Oscillospiraceae; genus RGIG3159. The sequence continues at coordinate 1,199 of CAMGPO010000058.1, forward strand.
ACAAGCATAGTTCTGGGAGAACACCGTCTCCTGCCCGCTCTGCACCTCATGGATGATGCACAGACCGCCGGACAGGGCCGAAGCTGTCTCCACCGAGTCGGTCAGGCGGCGGGTCATATCGCTGCGGATGACCAGACGGTCCACGACAATCTCGATGTTGTGCTTCTGGTTCCGGTTCAGCTCGATCTTTTCCGTCAGCTCGTAGAGGTTGCCGTCGACCCGGACGCGGGCGTAGCCGCTCTTCCGGGCATCCTCGAAGACCTTGACGTGCTCGCCCTTCTTGCCGCGGATGACCGGGGCCAGGACGAGGAACCGGGTACCCTCGGGCATGGCGAGGATCTGGTCGACAATCTGGTCGACGGTCTGACGGTGGATCTCTTTTCCGCACTTGGGGCAGTGGGGCGTGCCGACCCGGGCCCAGAGAAGCCGCAGGTAGTCGTAGATCTCCGTCACGGTGCCGACGGTGGACCGGGGGTTCTTGGAGGTAGTTTTCTGGTCGATGGAGATGGCGGGCGAGAGGCCGTCGATGGCGTCCACGTCCGGCTTGTCCATCTGGCCGAGGAACTGGCGGGCATAGGAGGAAAGGGACTCGACGTACCGCCGCTGGCCCTCGGCGTAGATCGTATCAAAGGCCAGGCTGGATTTGCCGGAGCCGGAGAGGCCGGTCATGACCACCAGCTTGTCTCTGGGGATGTGGATGCTGATATTTTTCAGGTTGTTGGCGCGGGCGCCCCTGATGACAATTTCGTCGCGCATGATAGATGTCTCCGCTTGCAAGTATTCCGGTATGCTCACCGGACATACTATTTTATCACACGGCCGCCCTATCCTCAACAGGAAATTTGGGAAATGATTTTACTTTCCCGGTCTTTTATGGTATAGTAGTGTTGTACGTTTCCGGAAAGGAGTTTATTTCTCATGACATACGACGTCGCCATCATCGGCGCCGGTACGGCCGGCGTCTACGCAGGCTATGAACTGCTGCAGCTCCGTCCCCATCTGAAAATTCTGATCCTAGAAATGGGCGCGGACATCTACAAGCGGCAATGTCCCATCGTCGCCGGCAAGGTGCGGGAGTGCATCTCCTGCAAGCCCTGCTCCATCATGTCCGGCTTCGGAGGTGCGGGCGCTTTCTCCGACGGCAAATATAACTTCACCACCCAGTTCGGCGGCTGGCTGGGCGACTACCTCGGCGACGAGGAGCTGATGCGCCTGATCGACTATGTGGACTCGGTCAACGTCCGCTTCGGCGCCACCACCGAGATCTTCTCCACCGACTCACCGGAGGCCAGGGCCATCGAGAAAAAGGCGCTGGAGAACGACCTCCACCTGCTGCAGGCCCGCTGCAAGCATCTGGGCACCGAGCGGAATCTGAAGATTCTGACCAACATCTACGAATACATGGCCGACAAGTGCGAATTCCGCTTCAAGACGCCGGTTCGCACCATCGAGGCCCTGGACGAGGGCTACCGCCTCCATCTGGACGGCGAAACCGTGGACTGCCGGTTCTGCGTGGCGGCCCCAGGCCGCTGCGGCGCCGAGTGGTTTGCCGACCGCTGCCGGGAGCTGGGCCTCAGCATGACCAACAACCAGGTCGATCTGGGCGTCCGCGTGGAGCTGCCGGCCAAGGTCTTTGAGCACATCACCGACGTGGTCTACGAGTCCAAGCTGGTCTACCACACCAAGCAGTACGGCGACACCGTGCGCACCTTCTGCATGAACCCCTACGGCCATGTCGTCTCCGAAAACGTGGACGGCCTCATCACCGTCAACGGCCACAGCTATGCCGATCCGGCCCTCCGCAGTGAGAACACCAACTTCGCCCTGCTGGTGTCCAACCGGTTCACCAAGCCCTTCAACCAGCCCTATCAGTACGGCAAGCATATCGCCTCCCTGTCCAATATGCTGGGCGGCGGCGTTCTGGTGCAGCGCTTCGGCGATCTGGTCAAAGGCATCCGCACCAACGAGCACCGCATGGGCCACTCCTTCACCAAGCCCACCCTGGCTGCCACCCCCGGCGACCTGAGCCTGGTGCTGCCGAAGCGGCACATGGACAACATCATCGAGATGATCTACGCCCTCGACAAGATCGCTCCCGGTACCGCCAACTACGACACCCTGCTCTACGGCGTCGAGGTCAAGTTCTACTCCGCCCGCCTGGAGCTGACGGAGGAGCTGGAGTCGGAGCGTCCCGGTCTCTTCGCCATCGGCGACGGCGCCGGCATCACCCGCGGTCTGGCCCAGGCCGGCGCCAGCGGCGTCCAGGCCGCCCGCGCCATCGCCAAGCGGTTCTGAGATCCCGCCCATCACAAAAAACGCCGCTCCGAAAGCCGGATTTCCGTGAAACAGCTGCCCGGCGCAGCAGATCGGCAACCGTAAGGAGAAGAACGTATGTGGAAAAAACTGAGAAACGTGTTTCTCGCAGCCATTCTCTGCTGGGGTATTTTTGTCTTTGTCGAAGGTCTTCGTTTAATTGGAAGTACCGATCCCGGAAAGTATCCCCTGCTAAACATTTCAGGAACCCATATCCAGGATGAACTTGCTGAATATGGCAGCCTGGGCTTTTCACAAGCGTACCATTTATCCGATGGCGACTCCTTTTTGCATGGAGAATTCCGTGTACTTGGCATAAGAATCGCCAGCTGGGAAAACAGCAATTAGCACATCTATCTTCTGTTTGTGGAGATAAATTCCAGCGGTTTTTCAGGCACGCGTGCAATTGCTTTCGGAAAAGGACGCGCTTCCATATGCTTTTTGCCGGGGGCATCATACGCCCAGGGCCGTGTCATCTCCCGTCAGCAAACCGAAAGATCGGACGAGAACAAATCCTCCGTATGGTCGTAACCATACGGAGGATTTGTTCTCAGACACCTGTGCGGTGGGGCGGCGTTCATCTTTTACATCAGCGGGGAGAAGATCCGCAGGCACATCTCCACGATCCGCACGACGGCGCTGCGCTCCCGGTGGGCCCGGAGCGTCACCTCCCGGCAGAGGGGCAGGGTGTCGGCAAAGTCGTCACTGATCTGGTGGACGGAGTCCGTGTTGTAGAGGAATACGCCGTCCTCGTAGTGGAGGTAGAGGCTGCGGAAGTCCATGTTGACCGTGCCCACCACGGCGCACTCCATATCCACGCAGACCACCTTGGAGTGGATAAAGCCGGGTGTATACTCGTAGATGCGGACGCCGGCCTCCAGCAGCTCGTCGTAGTTGGCCCGGGTGACGGCAAAGACATACTTTTTGTCCGGGATGCCCGGGGTGATGATGCGGACGTCGATGCCGGACTTGGCCGCAGCACAGAGCACCGAACGCATGGTCGTGTCCAGAATCAGGTAGGGCGTCATGATGTAGACGCTCTTACCGGCCCGGGAGATCATGTTGAAAAAGGCCGTCTCGCTGACGCACTCGCTGTCCAGGGGGCAGTCGGTGAAGGGCTGGACGTAGCCCCGCTCCGCCCGCAGCTCCATGGCAGGGGGCAGCAGCTCCTCGGAGAGGTCCTTGCGGATCAGGTTCCACATGGAGCGGAACATAATGGTCATGGACCAGACCGCGTCGCCCTCCAGGCGGATGCCGCAGTCCTTCCAGTGGCCGAAGGGGTGGGTCTCGTTGATATACTCGTCGGAGAGGTTGATGCCGCCGGTATAGCCGACCCGGCCGTCCACGATCAGGAACTTGCGGTGGTCCCGGTTGTTCAGCAGGGGGGACATGATGGGGATGAAAGGATTGAAGGGCCGGCTGCGGATGCCCATGGCCTCGAGCCGCTTGTAGTAGCCCGAGGGCAGCTTGGTGATGCAGCCGAAGTCATCGTAGATCACCCGGACGTCCACACCCTGCCGCGCCTTTTCCCGCAGGACGGCGAGCATCTCGCCCCACATTTTGCCGCGGCAGATGATGAAATACTCGAGGTAAATATAGTGCTCGGCACTGCGGATATCCTCCAGCATCCGGTGGAAGCAGTCCTCACCGAGGGAGAAATACTCTGACCTGGTGTTAGTGTAAATCGGGCAGAAGGCCTTACTGGCCAGATAGTAGGCCTGGGCCTCGACGGCGGGGTTTTCCAGTTCCAGCCGGTCGAGGATGTCCCGGTCCTGCTTCAGGCTGCCCTTCATCGTCCGCTCCACCAGCCGGAGATTCCGCTTCATCCGCCGGGACAGGCGATGGCCGCCAAACATCAGGTAGAGCGTCACGCCAAAGAGGGGCGCGGCCAGAATCGGGATAATCCAGGCGATCTTATAGGCGGGGTCGCCGGGCTTGGAGACGATGACCAGCGTCAGAACCAGGGCCACAATGCCGACGGCGGCGTTGTACCAGGGGATATAGTCGGAAAACCGGTGGAGGCCGACGAAGAGGACTGCGAGCTGCAGCAGCAGGGCGAGGGACACGATCACCACGCGCTGAAACAGCAGTTTTGTAAGATTTCGCAAGGCTCTCGCCTCCTTTTCCGGATATTCCGTCTTAATTGTATCATCTCTCCGGTGTTTCGGCAAGACCGGCTTGACCTTTTTCCACCGCCGGGGTAAACTGAGGAAAAGAGAAGGGAGGCGGCAGTATGGACGACCGCGATTTTATGGCAGAGGCCCTGCGTCTGGCGGAGGAAGCCGCCGCCGAGGGCGAAGTGCCCGTGGGCTGCGTCATCACGTTGGACGGCCGGATCGTCGGCCGGGGCCGGAACCGCCGGGAGACCGGGAAAAACGCATTGGCCCACGCGGAGATCGAGGCCATCGACGAGGCCTGCCGGACCCTGGGCGGCTGGCGGCTCTGGCAGTGCACCCTCTATGTGACGCTGGAGCCCTGCCCCATGTGCGCCGGGGCCATCCTCAACGCCCGCATCCCCCGGGTGGTCTATGGGGCGGCCGATCCCAAGGCCGGAGCCTGCGGCTCCGTGACGGATCTCTTCGCCATGTCCTTCAACCACCACCCGGAAAAGACCGTCGGCGTCCTCGAAGCGGAATGTGCCGGCGCCCTCCGGCAGTTCTTCCGCCGCCTGCGGAGCAAATAGCGGTTCTTGCCCGTCCCCCGGCCGCATAGGATGGCTGGGGGCGATTCTATGACCAGACAACTGAAACGGGAACTGCTCCGCCGCTGCGCAGTGCTGCTGGCGGCGGCTCTGCTGCTGCGCTCCGCCGCCCTGTGGGGGCCGCCGCTTCTGGAGCGGCTGACCATCCCGGGGGCCGGCCAGCTCCGTTCCCTTTTTTCCCATTCCGACGCCGGACAGGTTCCCCGGCCGGCGGAGACCGTCCCGGCAGCCGATGAAGCCACAGAGCGCGAACTGCCGCCGCTTCGCTTCCGCGACCTCCCGGAGGAAACACCGCAGGAGACCACCATTTCCGCCGCCCTTCCGGCCTTCACAGCGGAGGAGGCCGCGGCCATCACGATCAGCGGCAACTGCACTCTGGGCTACGACAAGGAGGCCCTGCTGCTGGCGCCGCTGGACGTTCCGCCGGCGTCGGACGGCCCCCAGGTGCTGATCGTCCACACCCACTCCACGGAGGCCTACACGATCGAGCCGGGCTGGGAGTACGAGGAAACGGAGCTGTGCCGCACCCTGGACCCCGACCGCTCGGTCATCCGCCTGGGCCAGGAGATCGCGGCAATTCTCGAGGACCGGGGCATCTCCGTCCTCCACGACACGACGGTCAACGACTACCCCGCCTACGCCGGCTCCTACGACCGCATGGCGGCGGTCATCCAGGCCTACCTCGACCAGTACCCCTCGATCCGCATGGTGCTGGACGTCCACCGGGACGCCTTTGAAAACGCCGACGGCTCTCTGGGCGGCACAGCTGTGGACGGCCGGGCCAGGGTCATGCTGGTGGTCGGCACCGACCAGGGCGGCCTTTACCACCCCAACTGGCAGGGAAACCTCTCCTTTGCCCTGAAGCTGGAGGCCCTGATGAACCAGAATTCGCCCGGACTGACCCGGGGCATCTCCCTCTGTACCCAGCGCTACAACCAGAATCTGACGCCGCTGTCCCTGCTGGCGGAGTTCGGCGCCGCCGGAGCAACGCCGAGCTCCACATCTTCGCCGTTGATATTCCAGCTCTTGACATAGCCGA
>CAMGPO010000059.1 GCA_946060825.1 uncultured Clostridia bacterium
GCCGTTGAACACCCGGAGGTAGACGATGACGCCCCGGTAGGAGTCGTACTGGCTGTCGAAGATCAGGGCCTGGAGGGGCGCGTCCCGGTCGCCCTGGGGAGGCGGCACATCCCGCACCACCATCTCGAGGACGGAGTGAATGTTGATGCCGTTTTTGGCGGAGATCTCCGGAGCGTCCATGGCCGGCAGGCCGATGACATCCTCGATCTCCTTCTTTACTTCCTCGGGCCGGGCGGCAGGTAAATCAATTTTATTGACGACAGGCAGGACTTCCAGCCCCTCGTCCACAGCCAGATAGGTGTTGGCCAGGGTCTGGGCCTCAATGCCCTGGGAGGCGTCAACCACCAGGATTGCGCCCTCGCAGGCGGTCAGGCTGCGGGAAACCTCGTAGTTGAAGTCCACATGGCCTGGGGTGTCGATGAGGTTCAGAACATAGGTCTCCCCGTCGTCGGCGGTGTAGCTCAGCTTGACGGCCCGGGCCTTGATGGTGATGCCCCGTTCCCGCTCGAGATCCATGGAGTCGAGGATCTGATCCTCCATCTCCCGAAGCTCGACGGTGTTGCACTCCTCCAGCAGGCGGTCGGCCAGAGTGGACTTGCCGTGGTCAATGTGGGCGATGATCGAAAAATTCCGGATTTTAGAAAGCTCGGTCACGAAGGTTCCCTCCGTTTTATAGTCTACCGTTTAGTATACTCAATTTTCCCCCTCTTGTAAAGAAAAACCGAAATTCAGAAGCTCGTGTTACCGGGAAACCTCCTCCAAGTTCTCCAATTGACCGGATGTCAGCACCTGCATCGGCTCGTTTTCTTCTATGACAAGCGCCTCATAGCGTTGCTGGGCTTCAATCAAAAGGCGAATGGCTTTTTCGGATGCGCGTGCCATGATATAGTACATTTCCTGATAATCTGGCATTTCTTTCTCTCTTTTGCACCTATATAAGTGCAATCTTATCAGCTTTCGCGGGTAAAATCAATCCATATCAGACTGGAATTGAGGTGCGTCCGCGATGAATGCTGAATATGAACGGCTGTTTGGCCGCAATCTTCGGCGGCTTCGCATGGAACGCGGTCTAACCCAGGAACAGATTACAGCTCGGCTTCAGCTTGCGGGGTGTGATCTGACCCGCAGTGCGCTGGCGAAAATCGAGGCCGGGCAGCGGCATGTCTATCCCGATGAGTTATATGCTCTGCGAAATGCGCTGGAGGTTCCCTACGAGGAATTGCTGCCGTCGATGGAATGACGCAGGCTGTCAGGAAAACACGGAAAAAGGCTCCCGTTACACAAGGGAGCCTTTTCCTGCGCAAAAAACCGGCCGGATGCTTCCATCCGGCCGGTTTCTAGCTGCGGAACAGGTCTTAATAAGCGCTGTCAAAGATAACCGGCTCCTTGGGGTTGGGGCCGAAGGCATTGTCGCCGGGCTGACTGTCGCGGCAGAGCCAGACAAGTACGAAAATCCAGCCGACCAGCGGAATGAGGCCAATGAAGAACCAGCCGCCGCCCTTGCCGATGTCGTGGAACCGCCGCCAGAGGACAGCCAGACTGGGAATGAAGACGGCGAGTTCATAGAGACCGCTCAAAATATAAAAGAGCGTCAGATACCGGCCGAGAAGGCTGAGAACGCCGCCGACAACGATATTGAACAGGACAAAGAACCAATACTCGCTGCGGCGCGCCCGGCCGGAAAAGGTTGCGTACTGCGAAAATACGCTTTGGACGGCTTGTGTAAAGGTCATAAAATTACCTCCTCTGTTTCTATTCCATGTTCAGTTTAGCACAGTTCTATGAACAGTGCAACAAGTTCCGTCAAATATTCACCCCGCGAAAACGGCCCGGGTGCGCTTCGGCGGCCCCGCTCAAAAGACGAGCTGCACCAACAGCATATAGCAGACGGTGCCGCCGGCGATGGAGAGCAGCATCTGCCGTTTCCAGAGGTGGAGACAAACGACAACGGCGACGGCAATCAGCTCCGGAATCCCATGGCTGCCGGAAAAGACCGACACGTCCTTGAGGCTGTAGACCACCAGCAGACCAAAAACGGCCATCGGCAGTACCCTGCCCAGATATTGAATATATTTGGGCGTGGGCTTTCCCGCCGGGAACAGCAGAAAGGGCAGGAACCGCGTCAGCATCGTGCCGAGGACGATCATGGCGACGGTGATAATCTTTTGGGCCAGTGTCATGCCGCCTCGCCTCCCTTCTCCAGCGGTTTCCGCAGCAGCGTCAGCACGCCGAGAATTGCCAGCATGGCCGGAATGATGAAGTCGTCCCGGCCGAAGGCGATCAGGCAGAGCAGGGAGAGGCCGAGGCCGACGTAGGCGCTCTCGTGGCGCTTCTCCTTGAGGAACTGCTCGAGGAAGATCACCACGAACATGGCCACCATGACGAATTCCAGCCCCTCGGTGTTGAACTGAATCAGGGATCCGAAGATGCCGCCCAGGGTCGCCCCGGAGACCCAGTAGAGCTGATTCAGCAGGGTGACGAAGAACATGAACCAGCCCCGGTCGCCGGCCCCCGGGACGTCGGCGGTGTAGTTGATGGAAAAGCCCTCATCGCAGAGGCCGAAGATCAGGTAGATTTTTTTGAGGCCCATGCCGCGGTATTTGTCCAGCATGGAGATGCCGTAGAACAGGTGGCGGGCGTTGATCATCAGCATCATAGCCAGCGCCTGAAAAGGATTGAACGCGCCCAGCAGCAGATTGACCGCCACAAATTCCATGGAGCCGGCGAAGATGGTCAGACTCATCAACATCGGGTACCAGAAGGAGAAGCCGGACACGTTCATATAGACGCCGTAAGTCATGCCGAGAAACCAGAACCCGGCGAAAATGGGGATCGTATAGGGAAATGCGGCCCGCAGGGCTTTCCTGCGCCGCTGACGTTCTGTGGACATAAAACACCCTTCCCGAGAGAGATTACGCCTGCTGTGCCCTTTCATCCTACCATCAAACTAGCCTGGAATCAAGCAAAATCCGCCCGTTTCCGGGCGGATTCTTTCGGTTTCGGCCTACAGCAGGGCGGCGACAGCGTCGCCCACCTCGGCGGTTGTGGCTGTGCCGCCGAGATCCGGCGTCAGCACGCGGCCGTCGGTCAGGACGGTCTCGATGGCGCTGAGCAGACGGGCCGCCCAGTCGGGATGGCCCAGGAAGTCCAGCATCTGGCTGGCGGCCCATACCGTGGCCAGGGGATTGGCCCTGCCCTGGCCGGCGATGTCCGGGGCGGAGCCGTGAATCGGCTCGAACATGGAAGGGAAGCGCCGCTCCGGATTCAGGTTGGCCCCGGCGGCGAGGCCCAGGCCGCCGGAGATGGCCGCGCCCAGATCCGTCAGGATGTCGCCGAAGAGGTTGGAGGTGACAACCACCTGGAACCGCTTTGGATCCCGGATCATGAACATGCTGGCGGCATCCACCAGATAGGTGTGGGTCTCCACGTCAGGATAATCGCCCCCGACCTCCCGGAAGATCTGATCCCAGAACACCATGGAGTAGTTGAGGGCGTTGCCCTTGCTGATGCTGGTCAGGGTCTTGCCCTCCGCCCGGGCCAGCTCGTAGGCGTAGCGGATGACCCGCTCGCAGCCGTGGCGGGAGAACACGCCGTTCTGGATCACAACCTCGTTGGGCTGGCCCGGATAGAGCCAGCTCCCGCTGCCGGCGTACTCGCCCTCGCTGTTCTCCCGCACGAAGATCATGTCGATGTCCTCCCGGGCCACGTCCTTCAGTGGACAGGGCGCCCCCCGCAGCAGCTTCACTGGCCGCAGGTTGACGTATTGGTCGAACTGCTTGCGGATGGTCAGCAGCAGATCCCAGAGGGAGATGTGATCCGGTACCCCGGGGGCGCCGACGGCGCCGAGGAGGATGGCGTCGAAACCGCGGAGCTGGTCGATACCGTCCGGCGGCATCATACGGCCGTTCTTCAGATAGTATTCGCAGCCCCATGGAAAGTGAGTGAACTGAAAGGAAAAGCCTCCGTCCAGGGCGGCGGCCCGCTCCAGAACCTTGATGCCCTCAGTCACCACTTCCGGTCCGATGCCGTCACCGGGAATTGCCGCGATCCGGTAAATCTTCTGCATCATGTCGTATCCTCCTGTTTTTTATCATCATACTCCGGGCCGGCCGGTCCGTCAAGCAGCCATGAACGCAACACCAGGCATAAGAGCAGCGCAAGGCCTTTCTTTACAAGCGGAGAATTTTCATGTAGAATAAAGGAGAAAACTCGGACAGGAGGAGTCGCCATGTATTGTCTCAGGTGCGGAAGGGAGATCCCGGACGGCGAGCTGTTTTGCAAGACCTGCGGCAGGCAGCCGATCGAGCGGCAGCAGCCGCCGGAGAACAAACCGCCGGAGCGGACGCAGGAGAGCCGCCAGACCACGGCCTCCAAGCGGCAGGAGGCTTCCGGCGCTGCGCCCAAAAAGCGGCGGAACCGGCTGGTGATTCCTTTTGTTCTGGTCTGTCTGCTACTGGTGCTGGTCTGCGCTTTCATGGTCTACTCCTACCGCGATATGAACCTGCAGAAGGCCAGCTACCGGGTCAAGGAGGCGAACCTGGCCCTGCGGGAGAACGAGCTTGCCAACCTCGAGTCCAACTACGCCGCCGCGACGGATGAGCTTGCCGAGGCCCAGGCGGCCCTGACGGACCGGGATGCAACCATCCGGAGTCTCGAGCAGGAGATCCGGGAGTGGGAGGGCGCCGCCTCTCAGAGTGAGTATGACGCCGCCACGGCGCAGAAGATCATCGACGATCTGACGAAGGAAACCGAGACACTGACCGGGGAGAACGAGAAGCTGACCAAAACCAACGAGACACTGACGGAGGAAAAGGCCGACCTCGAGACGAAGCTGGCGGAAAAGACCGCCGCCGCCGCGTCCATCCAGGCTGAGCTGGACGCCCTGACCGTCAGGTACAGCAGTGCCAAGGCCAAGGCCGACTTCATGGACAGCTATGTGGTCTTTGTCAACAACAACGGCACCAACTACTATCACAATTACGACTGCGTGAATTTCACAAAGTCGAACTTCTGGGCCTACAGCCGCAAGCTGGCCCAAAATTACGGCTATACGGCCTGCCCGGTCTGCGGTGGTTGACGAAGGAGGCACTCTATCTTGGAAATCGACGTCTCATCTGTGTTTCAGCAGATGGTCATTCTGTTTTTCATCATGGCCCTCGGCTATCTGGCAGGCAAGACCGGGATCATGTCCACCCAGGGGAACAAACCGCTGTCGAAGCTCATCAACTGTATTACGAATCCCTGCAACATCCTCTACTCGGCCATCTGCACGGAGCACACCCTCAGCAACCGGGAAGTCCTCGGCATTGTCGGCATTGCCGTGGCGGTGTATGCAGTGCTGATTCTTCTGGCCCAGGCGGTGCCGCCGCTGCTGCGGGTTCCGAAGGAGCAGAGCGGGCAGTACAAGTTCATGATCATCTTCTCCAACATCGGCTATATGGGCATTCCGGTCATCTCGGCCATCTATGGCCCCAGCGCCGTGTTTGAAATCGCGATCTTTATCATGATGTTCAATGTCCTGGCGTATACCTACGGCATCTATCTGATCTGCGGCGGTCATCGGGACAGCGGTTTCCGGGCAAAGGATCTTCTGACGCCCATGACGATTACGGCCCTGTCAAGTCTGGTGCTCTATTTTCTCAATGTGCGGGCGCCTTCTGTCATTGCCAATACGCTCAGTACAGTGCGCGGCATGACCACGCCAGGTGCCATGCTCATCATTGGCTGCGCCCTGTCGGCGGTTCCAATCCGGGACATCTTCTCCAACTGGCGGCTCTACATCATCGCCGCCCTCAAGCTGCTGGTCGTCCCAGTGGCTGGCTATTTTGTGCTGCGGCCCCTGATTTCCAACCAGCTGGTTCTGGGCGTGGTGGTGGCGGTGCTGGGTATGCCCATCGCCTCCAACTTCACCATGCTCTCCGCCCAATATGACCGGGATCAGAAGCTGGCGGCCTCGGCCGTGTTCATCACGACGCTGCTCTCCGTCGTCTCCATTCCCCTGCTTATGGGCCTGCTCTTCGCCGGATAACAAAACCGCCGTCCCAGGGACGGCGGTTTCCTTGTTCAGATTACGCGGTGCGCCAGCCAGTGGTTGCGGCGGAAGCGAATGGTAAACAGAATTGCCCGGACAATCCAGTCGATTCCCATGGCGATCCAGACGCCGATGGTTCTCAGTCCCAGGGGAGTTCCCAGCAGCCAGGCTACGACGATGCGCACCAGGAACATGGAACAGAGGGAGATCAGCGTGATCGCCTTAGTGTCGCCCGCACCCTGCATGACCTGAGGCAGGGTGAACGAGTGGGAATAGAAGGGCATGGCAAACAGGCAGTAGATGAGGAAGAGCTGCTTCGCAAGGACAAGGGCTTCCTCCGTACCGCCGAACAGCCGCACCAGTGAGCCGGACAGCAGGATACAGAGCAAATTGACAACGAGCTGAAGCGAAATGGCGATTTTCATGATATGCCGGGCATACAGCTTGGCCTGGCCGGCATTCTTTGCACCGACACAGCGCCCGATGACAACCAGGGCAACGGTACCCCAGCAGTACGGAATGAGATAGGAGATGGGCTGGAGCTGCTTGGCGATGCCGTTGGCCGCGCTCTCCATGGTGCCGTAGGAGGCGACCAGCCGCTGCACAATGACGAGGCCCAGCTGGAAGAGGGCGCTCTCAATGGCGACGGGAATGCTGACGCCGAAGCTGCTGAGCATCAGTTTCGGCTGCAGGAAGGGCTTGCCCATCCGGCGGAAGGACACGGCCATCTTCGGCCGCTCCAGCAGAATCAGGATGGCAGCATCCGTAACGGCAATGGAGATCAGATTGGAGAGGCAGAGGCCGAACACGCCGAGATCCAGGGCATAGAAGAAGAACGCCTTCAAGGCGAGGGCGATCACCAACTGACCAATGGCGCAGAGCATGGGCTCGGCGGTGCTGCCCTGGGCGCGGAATGTGGCCGCGGCGGCGTAGAAGATGGCATTGAGGAAATAGGTGGGAATGGAGTAGGTGAAGAAGAACAGGGCATAGTTGTGGGTTTCCGCATCCAGTTCTCCGAGCATGACGCGAAGCACACCGACCCGCCCGGCCATCAGCAGGCAACAGCTCAGGAAGGACAGGGCAAGACTGAGCAGCAGGGACATCCGCGCGGCGGAGGACGCCATCGGACGGTCGCGGCTGCCGATGTACTGGGATGTCAGCACCGAACCGCCGGTGGTCAGACCGGCAAAGAAGCAGTTGGCCAT
>CAMGPO010000060.1 GCA_946060825.1 uncultured Clostridia bacterium
GGAGTCGCTTAAATCCGTGGAGTGATTCTGCCAAAACCGCCGGGCGTTTTATCCCGGCGGCTTTTTGCCCCGTTTCTGTTGCGGCAATGATACATAAAAGTGATATGTTAAGCTAACTGTCCGTACCTCACGGACACGGGATGGCGGAAAGAGACCATGCATCAGGATGGATAGAAAAACAGCAAATTTTGCGGTTGACAAAGCCGAATATGTTCGTATAATTGTATACATCAATTCATGAAAACAAAAAATCCCAATATAAAGGAAGGGAAGTCCCATGCTTGAAATTTCCAGCAAGACCAACCTGTTGGAGCAGAAATCTTACAAATATTCCCTGCAGGATATTCCGGAGCCGAATCTGCAGCGGGACATCTACAACTACGAATCCGTGCCGAAGGTCGCTTTCAACCATCGCCGTGTGCCGATGAATATGCCGGAGGAAATCTGGATTACCGACACCTCCCTGCGAGACGGCCAGCAGTCCGTGGAACCCTACAGCGTGGAGCAGATTGTAAACATATACAAGCTGCTGTCCAAGCTGGGCGGTCCCTACGGCATTATCCGTCAGACTGAATTCTTCATCTACAGCAAAAAAGATCGGGAGGCTGTTGAGAAGTGCATGGAGCTGGGCCTCAAGTTTCCGGAGATCACAAGCTGGATTCGGGCCAGCAAAGAGGATTTCCGGCTTGTGCGGGACCTCGGCATTAAGGAAACCGGTATCCTGGTCAGCTGCAGCGACTATCACATTTTCAAAAAAATGAAAATGACCCGGAAGCAGGCGCTGGAATACTATCTGGCTACGGTCTCTGACGCCTTCGAGGCCGGTGTCATTCCGCGTTGCCATCTGGAGGATATCACCCGTGCCGACTTCTACGGCTTTGTGGTGCCCTTTGTCAATGAGCTTCAGAAGCTCTCCCAGCAGGCGGGTATCCCGGTCAAGATCCGCGCCTGCGACACCATGGGCTACGGCATTCCCTATGCGGGTGCAGCCATGCCCCGCAGTGTGCCCGGCATCATCTACGGCCTGCAGCACTATTCGGATGTGCCCAGCGAGTGTCTGGAGTGGCACGGCCACAACGATTTCTATAAGGCCGTTGTCAACGCTTCCACGGCATGGCTCTATGGCGCCTGCGCCGTCAACTGCTCCCTGCTTGGTATTGGCGAGCGGACTGGCAACATTCCCCTCGAGGCCATGGTGTTCGAGTATGCATCCCTCCGCGGATCCATGGATGGCATGGATCCGACGGTTATCACCGAGATTGCAGACTATTTCCACAATGAGATTGGATATGATATCCCAGTCATGACGCCCTTTGTCGGGCGGAACTTCAACGTCACCAAGGCCGGAATCCATGCTGACGGACTGCTGAAGGACGAAGAGATCTACAATATTTTTGACACGAAAAAGCTGCTGAACCGACCGGCCTCCGTCCAGATCAGTAAGACCTCCGGCCTGGCCGGTATCGCCTACTGGATCAACGAAACCTACCGGCTGCCGGAGAGGGAAAAGGTTGAAAAACACGATCCTCTGGTTGCCAGTCTGAAAGAGTGGATCGATAAAGAGTACGAGGATGGACGGCAGACTGTGCTGTCCAACAAGGAACTGGAAGACAAAATCGCAGAGCTTGCCCCTGGGCGGTTCCCGGCGATTTAACAGGAGGTCCCGACATGACACAATTCAAGACCACATCGCTGGCCGATCGGGTGTTTGAGAAGCTGGAAAACGACATCATCTTTGGGGTCTATCCCCGCGGAGAAATTCTGACGGAGCTGAAGCTTGTGGAGCAGCTCGGCGTCAGCCGGACGCCGATCCGTGAGGCCCTGCGACGTCTGGAGCAGGAGCGACTGATCGCAGATACCGGCAAAGGCTCCGTGGTGCTGGGCATCACGGAGGACGACCTGCTGGATATTTTGAATATCCGCCTTCGGATCGAGGGTTTGGCTTCCTATTACGCCACAAAGAATATGACGCCCGAGGGCCTGCAGGAGTTGGAACACGTTCTCGACCTTCAGGAATTCTACTATTCCAAAGGCGACACGGAGCATATCCGGGAAATGGACGATCAGTTCCATGCCCTGATCTGCAAGCTGAGCGGCCGCAGCGTCATTTCCGATACGCTGCTTCCACTGCACCGCAAAACTCAGCGATATCGCAAGGCCTCCATTGAGGACAAGGACCGCATGGCGCAGGTCGTGAAAGAACACCGAAAGATTTTTGAAGCTGTTTCCTCCGGGGATGCAGATCTTGCAGAGCAGCTGACTACGGAACATATTGAACATGCCAAAGAAAGTATGCTGAAAAGGGTGAAGCATTATGGGTAAAACAATCGCACAGAAAATCATCGAAGCGCATCTGATCAGCGGCGATATGACGCCGGGCAGCGAAATAGCGCTGAAAATCGACCAGACGCTGACACAGGACGCAACCGGCACGATGGCCTATCTGGAATTCGAGACGATGGGGATTCCCCGCGTCAAAACGGAGCGCAGTGTGGCCTATGTCGATCACAACACCCTGCAGTCCGGCTTTGAAAACGCCGACGACCACCGCTATCTGCAGACTGTCGCAAAGAAGCACGGCGTCTGGTTCTCCCGACCTGGCAATGGCATCTGCCACCAGGTCCATCTGGAGCGCTTCGGCAAGCCCGGTAAGACTCTGATCGGCTCGGACAGCCATACGCCTACCGGCGGCGGCATCGGTATGCTTGCCTTCGGCGCCGGCGGCCTTGATGTGGCCGTTGCCATGGGCGGCGGCGCGTATTATATCAATATGCCGAAGATGTTCAAGGTCAACCTGACCGGGACTCTCCGTCCCTTCGTCACAGCCAAGGATATCAGTCTGGAACTGCTGCGGATCCTGTCGGTCAAGGGCGGCGTTGGCGCCATCATTGAGTGGGGCGGTGAGGGAATTCTCAATCTCTCTGTGCCGGAGCGCGCCACTATCACCAACATGGGCACGGAGCTTGGCGCGACCACGTCGATCTTCCCCTCCGATGAGGTGACCCGGGCCTTCCTGGCCGCCGAAGGCAGGGATGAGGACTTCACACCGCTTTCCAGCGACCCGGATGCCGTCTATGACCGTGTCATCGACATTGATCTTTCGGCACTGCGGCCGATGATTGCCTGTCCCCATAGCCCGGACAATGTAGTCCCTGTGGCGAGTCTGAAGGGCACAAAGGTCGATCAGGTCTGCATCGGCTCCTGCACCAATTCTTCCCTCTACGATATGCTCAAGGTTGCGGCCCTGCTGAAGGGCAGAACCATTTCTCCCAGCGTCAGCCTTTCGATCTCTCCCGGCTCCAAGCAGGTCCTCTCTATGCTGGCGGACTGCGGCGCTCTCTCGGACATCCTCGCCAGCGGCGCCCGAGTGCTTGAGTGCGCCTGCGGGCCCTGTATCGGTATGGGCTTCTCGCCAAACTCCGCCGGCGTCAGCCTGCGTACCTTCAACCGGAATTTTGAGGGCCGGAGCGGCACCCGCGACGCCAAGGTCTATCTGGTTTCTCCGGAGACCGCTGTGGCGGCTGCTCTGACCGGCGAGATCACCGATCCAATGACCCTCGGCGAGATGCCCAAAGTCACCATGCCAGAGCGCTTCAAGATTGACGACTCGGCTGTTCTGGCCCCTGCGCCTGAGGAAGAGGCCGCCTCTGTGGAAGTTCTGCGTGGTCCGAATATCAAGGAGTTCCCAAAGAGCAAGCCTTTCACGGACAGTCTCAGCGCTCAGCTCGTCCTGAAGGTGGGCGACAACATCACCACGGACCACATCATGCCTGCCGGCGCGAAGATTTTGCCCTATCGCTCCAACATCCCGTACCTGTCGAAGTTCTGCTTCGAGGTCTGCGATCCGACCTTCCCGTCCCGGGCCAAGGAGGCCGGCAACGGCATCGTTGTCGGCGGCAGCAACTATGGCCAGGGCTCCTCCCGGGAGCACGCCGCCCTGGTGCCCATGTATCTGGGAATCCGGTGCGTGCTCGCCAAGAGTTTTGCACGCATCCATGTGGCAAACCTGATCAACGCGGGCATCCTTCCGCTGACCTTCTCCAACCCCGAGGACTATGAAAAGCTGAACCAGGGCGATGCCCTGCGGCTCTCTGGCATCGAGTCCGGTATGGCAGCCGGAGTGTTCACGCTGGTGGACAAGACGAATGGCGCAGAAATCCCTGTTCAGTGCAGCCTGACGGAACGCCAGAAAGCAATTCTGATGGCAGGCGGCCTGCTGAACTACACAAAGGAGAATGGAAAATGAGTGAACTGGATCAGGCTTGTGAGAGCTTCCGGAAGCTGCTGGAAGAGCAGCTTGCCCGCGTGGAACATATGAGCAATGAAAAGGTGGATTTTTCCAAAAAGGAAACCGTCACGATTGGCCTCATTGACGGCGATGGCATCGGCCCGCTGATTATGGCCCAGGCTGTCCGCGTGCTGGAAACCCTGCTGGCCGATGAAATCAGACAGAGGACGGTTGTCCTGAAAAAGATCGAGGGCCTGACACTGGAAAACCGTCTTACTCTTGGCAAAGCCGTACCCGATGACGTTCTGGCCGCCATCAGGACTTGCGACGTGCTGCTGAAAGGCCCGACGACAACGCCCAAAGGCGGCAAGCTGGAGAGCGCCAATGTCACCCTCCGCCGGGAGCTGGATCTCTACGCCAACGTCCGGCCTGTCACGCTGCCGGAGCAGGGCATCGACTGGATGTTCTACCGGGAGAATACGGAGGGTGAATATGTCCTCGGCAGCCGCGGCATCGAACTGCCAGGCATGGCTGTTGACTTCAAGGTCACAACCGACGCCGGCACCCGGCGTATCGCCAAAGCAGCCTTCGACTATGCGCGGCAGAACGGTAAAACCCGCGTTTCTATCGTCACAAAGGCCAATATCATGAAAAAGACCGACGGAAAATTCTCCGCCATCTGCCATGAGGTCGCGGCGGAATACCCGGAAATCACGGCGGATGAGTGGTATATTGACATCATGGCCGCCAATCTGGTCAACGAAAGCATTCGCAGCCAGTTCCAGGTTGTTCTACTGCCGAATCTCTACGGCGACATCATCACCGACGAGGCTGCCCAGATCCAGGGCGGAGTCGGAACCGCCGGCAGTGCCAACATCGGCGACCGCTTCGCCATGTTTGAAGCCATCCATGGCTCTGCGCCCCGTCTGCTGGAGGAAGGTCTCGGTGATTATGCCAATCCTGCCAGCATTCTCAAAGCCGAGGCGATGCTTCTGCGCCATATCTGCCGCACTGAGGCGGCGGAAAAGCTGGAGCAGGCCCTGGCGGACTGTCCGGTTGTTGTGACCGGCGATCGCTCCGGCGCTACGGGCCAGGCTTTTACGGACGCTCTGATGGAGCTGATTGGCAGATAAGGAGGACTCTATGAAAATTCTGGTCACAGCCAGTCCGCTCCAGAGAGATCAGAATCATCCATCCATGGAACTTCTCCGTAGCGGTGGGTATGAGCTCTGCTGGAACACTACCGGAAAACCACTGTCGGGCGATGCGCTGATCGAGCATCTAAAGGGCTGCTGCGGCTGCCTTGCGGGTGTTGACTTCTTTACAAAGGACGTCCTTTCCGCTTGCCCGGAGCTGCGTGTGATTTCCCGATACGGTGTCGGCTATGACCGGGTTGATATCGAGGCAGCACGGGAGCTGGGAATCGCCGTCTCCAATACGCCCGGCGTCAATGCCCAGTCGGTAGGGGAGCTGACCATGGGGCTGCTGCTGGCCGTTGCCCGGCGGATTCCCCAGCTTGACCGCAGTACCCGAAACGGACAGTGGGCACAGTATACCGGTGTTGAGCTGTTTGGCAAAACGGTGGCGATTTTGGGCTTTGGTGCAATCGGACGGGTGGTCGCCCGCTGCTGTGCCGGCTTCGGTATGCACGTGACGGCATGGTCGCCCCACATAGACCAGAACTACTGTGTGACCAACGGAATTGAAGTGCGTCCTTTTCCGGAAATTCTGGAGGCGGCGGATGTGGTTACACTCCATATGCCCCTGACAGAAGAAACGAGGAATCTGATCGGCGTAGAGGCCATCGCGCGGATGAAACCGGGCGCTATCCTCCTCAATACAGCCCGCGGCGGCATTGTGGATGAGGATGCCGCCTGCGCTGCCCTGAAAGAAGGACAGTTGGGCGGATTCGGCCTGGACGCCTTTTCCGTTGAGCCGCCCGGTGACTCGCCGCTGTTTGACCTGCCAAATGTTGTCGTCACGCCTCATACCGGTTCGCATACGAGGGAGGGAACCAATCAAATGGCCTTTTTATCTGCCCGGAATTTACTGGATTTGCTGGAAGGGCGGCTCTGCTCCCATCGGATCTGCTGAGAATCTACTGCGGATAAAGCGAGAAACCGCCGTGCTGCACTTGAGGGCAGCGCGGCGGTTTTGCGTCATTACGTTCGTGGCATTTTGGAAGGAAAAGCTGGGTTCATGAAGTAGACATTCCGCTCATCCAGCTTATCCCGGAGAAGCTGAATCGCCTCGCCGAAGCGCTGGAAATGGACAATCTCTCGCTCACGAAGGAATTTAATGACGTCGTTCAGGTCCGGATCGTCGGAGAGCCGCAGGATGTTGTCGTAGGTCGCGCGGGCCTTCTGCTCTGCTGCGTCTGCTCTGGCACAGCTAGAAAGTCCAAAAGATCATCAAAGGCGGCGTCCCCATCCCTGGCTGACGCCGCCCTACTGCAATGTGGTCAAGAAAAGTCAGCACCGTTGTCCGATCCAGCGTTTCCAGTGAGAGAACTCCGGCAGCTTCTGCTGCCTGGTCTTTGGGTGGCGTTTTTCTGCGCGCATCCAGTCTTTGCCGGCACGCCGCCAGTTGTTTCTCTGCCTCCGATTTCTCGGCACGAAGGGCAGAGAAAAGCTCCTGAAATTCCGTCTCATCAAGAATTCCTCCGCACCGGTCCGCATAGAGGCGGCGGAACTGCCGCTGCAGGAAAGCCAGATGCTTCTCCGCCTCCCGGAGGACTGACTGTTCCGGCTCAGGCCGCGGCAAGGCGATCTGGGTTTGGACAGCGTTCAGCAGGCTTTCCCGGTCGGTGAGCAACACCGTCAATTCCCGGAGCCGGTTTCTGACCACTTCCTCCAGAAGCTGAACAGAGACAAAGGCACCCGGGCAGGCGTTCCGGGACAGACGGCGGCGTGGACACTGCAGATAGGTGCGGCCGTGGCTTTTCGTGCTCCGCATAAGTGCGCCGCAGGCAGCACAGCGCACTTTTCCGG
>CAMGPO010000061.1 GCA_946060825.1 uncultured Clostridia bacterium
TGCATAAAACCCGGCCGCCTCGATCCTGAGGCGGCCGGGTTTTTGTCCGTATTCAGATGGTTCCCTCCAGATGCATGGGGAACTGCTTGCCGAAATGGAGATACAGGTGCTTGAGGAACTGAATCTCCGGCGGGGTCAGGGGGTCGCCGGCCCGTTTGAGCCAGAGCAGCTCATTCCGGGTGGGATTGTCGTCCGATTCCGGCACAATCGGAATGGTGCGGATCCGCCGGTCGTGGAAGCAGCCGACAACCCACTTGGCCGCGTACATGACTGCGTCCGTATGCAGCAGGAAATGCTCGCAGGCATTGACGGAGTTGAAGAAGATGATTTTCTGCATGTTGAAATGGTTGTGGGCATTATCAATGAACAGGTTTTGCGTGGCGGCTTCCTCCATATCCAGCACCACGCACAGGCACTGCTCCGCCTCGCCGTAGGTCAGGGTGCGCCGGTTATAGTAGGGAGAAAAAGGGCCCACGCAGACATACACGCCTGCTTTTGCCACCACATGGATATTCAGCCGCCGCGCCTCCGTGTGCCAGAGGTAGGTTTTCGCGTCAAAGTTGCTCCGCACCAGCAGGCCCAGATCCGCCTTGCCGTCCAGGACCTGCCGGGTGACGTCGTTCCGGTCCGTCTCGACCAAATTATAGTGCAGGCTCCGGTCCTGATTTTGCAGGTAGGTCCGCAGCATCAGCTCGTGGACAAAGTCCAGCTGCTGGGTGGCCACAAAGAGCCTGGAACGCTCGGCCGCCTGATAGGTGGAAAAGTTGCTCTCCAGCGCCTGCGCCGCCGTGAGGACCCCTCTGGCATAGTGTACAAAATTCTTGCCCTCCACCGTCAGCTCCACGCCCCGGGCTTTGCGCACCAGAATCTGCACCTTGTATTCTTCCTCCAGGCCATGGATGGCCTTTGTCAGGCTGGGCTGGCTGACAAACAGCTGCTGTGCTGCCTTGGAAATGGAACCACATTCCACAACTTTTAATAAATATTCCAATTGTTTGATCTTCACTGCCATTCCGCCCTTTCAGCCGAAACCGGATCTTACGTCATATTTACTATATACCCGGGTGCGCTTCCTGTCAATCTGCAATAATATGCATTTTAGCTATGGCTTTAGAAAAAGATATCGATATTTGTAGTAAAAAGATTTTAGTGATATAGTTGTAACATAACGAGATACTCCCGCAGATAATTGTGTGTTTTTTACTAATTTTTGCGGTGATATTTTCGGTTGAGGCGTTCGGGGTCTCGGTGTTTAGCCATAACTAAATTGTTATGGTATGGAAACGGAACGGCAGAAAGGAGCAAACGGCAATGGCAGAGTTCTACGACGTATACCAGAAGGACAAATGGAAAGAACCAGGCTACCGGCTGATGGATAAATTTTCCCTGAAGGGGAAAAAGGGCTTCGTCACCGGCGGCGCCGGCGGCATCGGACGGAGTGTGGCCGCCGCATGGGCGGAGGCCGGCGCGGACGTGGCGCTGGTGGATATCCCGGCAAGCAAGGCGCGGCTGGAGCCGCTGGCAAAGGAAATGTCCGAACGCTACGGCGTAAAAATCGTACCGCTGTACTGCGATGTGTCCGATAAGGCGCAGGTAGACGCCCTCGGCGAAGATCTCGTCCGCGAGCTTGGCACCGTGGATATCGCCCACATCAACGCCGGCGTATGCCTGGGCGGCGACGACGTGGACGTGCCCT
This sequence comes from uncultured Clostridia bacterium, assembly GCA_946060825.1. Taxonomy (GTDB): domain Bacteria; phylum Bacillota; class Clostridia; order Oscillospirales; family Oscillospiraceae; genus RGIG3159. The sequence goes on from CAMGPO010000061.1 coordinate 1,697, forward strand.
ATGAGACCTGGAAGCGCGTCATCGACATCGACCTCAACGGCGCGTTCATGACCGCGCAGCTGGCCCAGCAGATCATGCGCAAGCACGGTCACGGCGGCTCCATCATCATGACCTCCTCTCTCTCCGGATACAATGCCAACTTCATCGGCGGCGGCCCGTCTCCCGTGTGCGCTTACGGCACGGCCAAGGCCGGTATCTCCGAGTTGGCACGGTATATGGCAGCGGGCCTGGCTCCCTATGGCATCCGCGTCAACACCATCTCCCCGGGCTACATCTGGTCCGGCATTCACGAAGGCGTCATGGACAAGACCGGCCACGACATGTGCCTGGAAGTCGTCCCCATCAAGCGTTTTGGTACGCCGGACGAGCTGCAGGGCGTGCTGCTGTTCCTCGCCAGCGACGCATCCTCCTATGTGACCGGCATCAACATTCCTGTTGACGGCGGCTACTCCATCTTCTAAGAAAGGGTGAAAGTTCAATTATGGCCAAAGTATACGTTGACAACGTGCGCGACCTGGTAGTCAAAGCCGGTGAGATCCGCGAAAAGCTCGCCCTCGGCACGCGCCGCATCGGCAATGTCCACATCGGCGGTCCCATGTCCGCAACCGATGTGACCGTGGCAATCTACTACAAGTATATGGGGTTCGATCCCGACAACCTGGATGATCCCAACCGGGACATCTTCATCCTCAGCAAGGGCCACAACGGCATCCTGCTGTTCACCATCTTCTGCGACATGGGTATGTACGACTGGGATCTGCTGCTGGATACCTACAACACCATCGGCCATCCCTTCGGCGCCCATCCCAACCACAAGCGCGTAAAGGGCATCGAAGTGTCCACCGGCTCCCTGGGCCACGGACTCTCCTGGTGCTGCGGTCTGGCCCACGCCAACCGGGGCCGGAACATCAAGTCCCGCATCTGGACCCTGCTGGGCGACGGCGAAATGGAAGAAGGCTCCAACTGGGAGGCCATCCTCTACGCCGCTTCCAAGAAGCTGGACAACATTGTGGCTGTGGTGGACTTCAACCACGCGTCCGCAGCCTTTGAGACCAACCAGAACCCCCGCTGGGGCGAGCAGGGCGGTCCCGAGGGCATGGCGGAATGCTTCCGGGCCTTCGGCTGGAACGCGACCGTGATCGACGGCACCAGCATGACCGAGATCGACAAGGCCCTCGGCGCGCTGCCGGAGGTCACCCTCAACGGCAAGCCCAATGCCATCATCTGCAGCACAACCAAGGGACAGGGCGTCCCCTTCATGATGGAGCGTCCCTGCGCATGGCACATCGGCGGCTTCGACGACGCGAAGCTGGAAGAAGCGCTCAAAGACATCAAGGCTTATACAGCCGAAAAACTGGCGGAGGTGTAATCAATGGGTGGGTTTACATTTTGCTGCGGCGACATGGGCCCGGCCATGGAGGCCAAGGGCACTGTCACCAATGAAATTCTTGAAATGATCGAAGACGATCCCAGAGTCTGCTACATCAATGCCGACGGCACCAGCCGCGGCGGCAGAGTGCAGAAAATGCAGGAGAAGTATCCTGACCGCGTGCTGGACGTAGGTATTCAGGAGATGAACATGGTCACCATCGCGGCAGGTCTTGCCAAGCAGGGCTTCCTGCCCTATGTGCAGACCTTCGGCCCGTTCCTCTGCGTCCGTGCGCTGGACCAGATCCACAACGACGTGGCCTACAACGACTATCCCGTTCGCTTGATCGGTACCCATGCGGGCCTTTCCTCCGGCTACGGCCCCACGCACAACACCATCATCGAATTCGGCGTCATGAATTCTCTGCCCAACATGACCATGGTGGCCCCCTGCGACGCGGAACAGTGCAAAAAGCTGCTGCGCAAGTCCCTGAGCTATCCCAAGCCCATCTACATCCGCATCCCCAGAGGTGAAGAGCCCCTGGTCTACACGGCGGATTACGAGTATGACTATGAAATCGGCAAGGCCAACATCATCCAGGAGGGCACCGACCTCAACATCATCGCCACCGGCATGGGCGTCTACAACGCCGTGCAGGCCGCCCGCCAGCTGGAGGAGAAGGGCTACAGCGTCGGCGTCATCGACATGCACACCATCAAGCCCATCGACAAGGAAGCCGTGATCAACGCAGCCAAGAAGAGCGGCGCGATCATCACCGTGGAGGACCACAACATTCTCGGCGGCCTCGGCAGCATTGTGGCGGACGTTCTGATGGAAGCCGGCGTGTTCGCCCGGCTGAAGAAGATCGGCGTCCCCGACACCTTCGTGGAATTCGGCTATCCCGAAGAGATCTATCCCTACTACGGTATGGATGCAGCCGGTATCGCCAAGACCGCGTTGGAATTTTTACAGGTCTGATGTCATCCGCACCCGCGGCCGGTCCCAACAAAACCGGCCGCGGGCAAGGCGACTGAAAGGAAGGACTTTATGAAACAGCTGTTTGTAACCGCCGTCCGCGACTTTGAAACCAACACCATGGGCAAAGTCGAGATGCGGGAAATGCCCATGCCCGAACCCGGCGAGGAGGAGGTCCGCGTCAAGGTTCTCTATTCCTCCATCTGCGGCTCGGACACCCATACGCTGACCGGTCACCTGGGTGAGTTTGAGGAAATGACCAAAGCCATGCTGCCCATGACCTTCGGCCATGAGCTGTCCGGCGTCATCGATCAGGCCGGTCCCAGGGCGGAGAAGCTGGGCTACCACAAGGGCGACCGGGTGGTCGTCAACTACGCCAGATACTGCCACGCGTGCGACGAGTGCCGCAGCGGACATGAGAATCTGTGCCAAAACATGGAGTTCGTCATGAACGGCTTCGCCGAATATGCCGTCTACCATGTCAGCCAGATTTTCAAGATTCCCGACACCATGGATCTCAAGTGCGCCGCGCTGATCGAGCCGCTGACCATTGCCCTGGCCGTGGCCGAGCAGGCGAAAATCTCCTTCGGCAAACGCGTCGCCATCATGGGCGCAGGCGGCATCGGCCTGATGCTGGTGCAGCTGGCGCGGCTGGCCGGCGCTTCCACCGTCACGGTCTTCGACCTGGTGGAGGACAAATGCGAGCTGGCGAAAAAGCTGGGCGCGGACTACGCCTTTGATCCCCGGGAGGAAGGCGCCGTCGACCGGGCCATCGAGGCCGCGGGCGGCAAGTACGAATGCGTCATCGAAGGCACCGGCGCAGTTTCCGCAGCGGAGACCGCTCTGAAGCTGTTGGCCAGAAACGGCGACGGCGTGTACTTTGCCATGTACGGCAAGGACCCATACCTGAAGGTCAACCTGCACAACGATTTCTACTGGGATCAGAAGCACCTGCACGGCGTGATCATGGGCGCCGGCCTGTTCCCCAAGGCCATTCGCACCGCACCCCGGCTGAATCTGGACGCCATCATTCAGAAGGAGGTCCCCCTGAGCCGGTACACAGAAGCCTTTGATGCCCTCTATACGAAGAAGTACGCCAAGATTGTCCTGAAAATGGACGAATAAACACAACATCCGACAGCAGACGCGGTACCCTCCGGGTCTAGCACCACCTGAAAAGGAGAAAGGAGCATGATCGGTTTGCAGATGCAGCCGGTCAGACAAATCATGAGTAATGAAGTAAAGACTCCGCGCGCCTCCACTGAACAGACTTATTATCACGGAAAACAGGCAGTTGCGAGAAAATTCGCCTTTGCCTCCGGCGAGCTTGTCTACAACCTCCCCTGGATGCTGGTCAGTTCCTACCTGGCATTCTTTATGACTGACGTCGCCATGATCCCCGCCGCGGCCGTTTCCGTCCTGTTCCTGGTCTGCCGCATCTGGGACGCCATCAACGACCCCATGATCGGCTCCCTGGCCGACCGCACCAACACCAAGATGGCCCGCTACCGTCCCTCGATGCTGGCCGGCGCCATTGGCCTGCTTCCCCTGGTCATCGTCCTGTTCTGGGCCCATCCGAATTGGAGCGTTGGCGCCCGGACGGCCTATGGCTGCATCGTCTACTTCCTCACGGTCGTTGCCGCAACCTCCTGGAACATCCCCTTCTCCGCACTCAACGGCGTTATCTCTCCGTATCCGCAGGAGCGCGCTTCGTTCTCCAGCTACCGCATCTTCATTTCCTCTCTGGCTTGCTCCCTGGCCACTGCCATCTTCATCCCCCTGGTCACCAACTTCAGCGGCGCGGAAGGCAACACCGTCCGTGGCTACTCCCTGGCTGCCGTGGTGGTCTGCTGCATGGCCATCCCCTTCGCGTTCACCAGCATCCTTGGCACCAAGGAAGTCATGAAGGCACCTCCCCAGCAGAAGTTCACCGCCAAGGAAATGATCAACTGCTTCACCAAGAACCCGCCCCTGCTCATCGTCAGCGCGGCCTTCCTGGTCTACGGCTTCCTGAACTACGGCAGAATGACCGTCGGTATGTATTACTTCACCTATGTCTGGGGTAATGCGAACCTGTTCACCATCTATGCCACCATCAACGGCATCGTCTGCGCCGTGGCGGCGTTCTTCAGCGCCCACCTGGTGAAACTCTGCCGCGGCAAGCGCGGCGCCCTGCTGGTCAGCTACGGCTTCAGCTTTGTCCTCAATCTGATCCTGTTCTTCCTTGGGCCCAACAACGCCTCCTCTACCCTGGTTCTGATTCTCCTGTTCGCCACCGCCATTTTCAACGGCTTCTGCACCGCTCTGCTCTATGGCATGATCGGCGACACCGTCGAATACGGCCAGTGGAAGACCGGCGTCCGGGCCGACGGCCTCTGCTCCTCCGGCACCAGCCTGATGCTCAAGCTGGGCGGCGCCATCGCCCCCACCATGCTCGTGGCCCTGCTGGCCGCCAACGGCTATGTGGCCGGCGCAGCGCAGCAGACCTCCGGCGCTCTGACCACCATGAACGTGGTCATGAACCTGGTGCCCGCCATCCTGGCTGTCATCGGCTTCATCCTGTTCTGGTTCTATAAGCTCGACTCCAAGCTGCACGCCCAGGTCATCGAGGACCTGAAGGCCCGCGGCGAGTACAACATGGTTGAAGAATAATCCACTCCCATCAAAAGGCGGAAGGGACCGAAAAAACCCTGATCCCTTCCGCCCCCATTTCGTTCCAAAAAAGCCGGTCCCCTCGATGGGAACCGGCACTTTTTCATGTGTTTGGTTGTGGATTACTTGAAGTACCGCTCCAGCAGACCCTTCAGGGCGCGGCCGTGGCGGGCCTCGTCGCGGGCCATTTCGTGGACGGTGTCATGGATGGCGTCCAGGCCGTTCTTCTTGGCGCAGACGGCCAGATCGAACTTGCCCTGGGTGGCGCCGAATTCGCAGTCCACACGCCAGGCCAGGTTGTCCTTGGTGGTAGCCTTCATGTTGGGCTCCAGATCCTCGCCCAGAAGCTCGGCGAACTTGGAAGCATGCTCGGCCTCTTCATAGGCGGCTTTCTCCCAGTACAGGCCGATCTCGGGATAGCCTTCGCGATGGGCGATGCGGGCCATGCACAGATACATGCCGACCTCGGAGCACTCGCCGTTGAAGTTGGCCATCAGCTGATCGAAGATGTACTTCTTATCCTCT
>CAMGPO010000062.1 GCA_946060825.1 uncultured Clostridia bacterium
TCAAGGAACTCATGGACGCTGTCGACGAGTGGATCCCCACTCCCGCCCGTAACGATGACCTGCCCTTCCTGATGCCTGTTGAGGACGTCTTCACCATCTCCGGCCGCGGCACCGTCGCTACCGGTCGTGTCGAGCGTGGCGTCATCAAGAAGAACGAGCCTGTCGAAATCGTTGGTCTGGCCGACGAGAAGAAGTCCACCGTCGTCACCGACATCGAAATGTTCCACAAGCTGCTCGACTACGCTGAAGCCGGCGACAACATCGGCGCTCTGCTCCGCGGCGTGGACAAGAAGTCCATCGAGCGTGGTCAGGTTCTGGCCAAGCCCAACTCCATCCATCCCTACACCAAGTTCACTGGCCAGGTCTACGTTCTGTCCAAGGAAGAGGGCGGCCGTCATACTCCCTTCTTCAACAACTACAGACCCCAGTTCTACTTCCGTACCACCGACGTCACCGGCATCATCAACCTGCCCGAAGGCACTGAGATGTGCATGCCTGGCGACAACGTCGATATGCACGTTGAGCTGATCACCCCCATCGCCATCGAGAAGGGCCTCCGCTTCGCTATCCGTGAAGGCGGCCGTACCGTTGGTTCCGGCGTTGTCATCGACATCGACGAGTAATTTTCGGCAAGAAAAGAGAGGAAACGCTTCGGCGTTTCCTCTTTTTTGACATTTTCGCAGTGTCATGGTATGCTCAAAGAAACAAGCAGGAGGCGAATGACCATGAAAAAGAATGTTTCAAAGGTTTTATGCCGCTTACTTGCTTTGATTCCGGCATGCTTTGCCGGGCAAATCTTATTTGAACCGCTATTGCACACCGCGTATCGATATCCGGCTTTTGATCGGGCCTGTGTGTCTGCGGCCGATCTTGTCCGTCTTGTCATTGTGGTTTGTGTCCTGCTTGCCGCGGCAGCTTTGATTTGTGCACTGCTGAAGGGACGCCTGGATCACTCTATGGGAACGGCGCTTCTCCTGGTTGCCTTGCTGACCCCTTTCGGCGTATTTGCATCCATACTGTCCACGAACATTCATGAAAGCGCCGTCTATTCCCATACGGAGGATCTTTCAGATTATGGACAGTGGGACGCAGGCGTATCTGATTTTGAGGGGATGGAAGTTCTGCCGGCACGGGAAATGGTCTCCGATGGTGCGCTTTCCTATGTTTATGACGAGGATACGCAGGGGAAAACAAGGCGGTGCGAAATCAAGCTGACGCTGTTTCTGAATCCGGAGGATTATGCGGCCGAGATTGAGCGGCTGGATGTATTGGAGATTGCAGGCGCAGTGAAAGCAGCAGAGAGCGCAACCCTGTCTTTTACCTATGACTGCGCCACCTGTTTGTGGCAGGCTGCTGTCGTGCAGTTTGATGCGGAGACGCGGTGTGTTACCTATCAAGTCAGCGGGTTCCCTTACTTTCCACCCGGAACAATTGCATAATCAACCTTGGATTTTGCCTTTTCAGAATCGGAGTTTTGTAGTACAATGACAGAGTAACGTTTCCGACCCTCCGGCCATAAAATGGGATAAGGAGGGGACGCTATGGTGGAAACGGTGATCCTGTCGGTTCTGGCGGCCATGGGGATCGTGCTGATCGTATGGTGCATCTCCGGGGCCCTGCTGCTGCCCGCTGGCGGGCGGGGCTACAGCGTGCTGTTTGCTGACGGCAGCGAGGTCTCCCGGCGGCAGATCCGGGCCTACCTCTATCTGCTACGCAGTGGCCTGAGCCGTCTGCCGCTGATGGTGGTGGACTGCGGCCTCAGCGAGGGCGAGCTTCGCGCCCTGCGGGCTGCGGAGGCGGAGAGCAGCGAGCTGCGGGTTTTCACGCCCCGGGAGTGGGAAGAATACAGAGAGACGGAGAGAGAAGCGCGTGTATTTGGAGCATGAGGAGATTCTGCGGGGCACGGTGAGCGCCATCGTATTTCAGAACGCGGAGAACGGCTATACGGTCCTGCGCCTGCGCTGCGAGGACGGGGAGTTGGTCACGGTCGTGGGGATTATCCCGATGACGGTGGCCGGCGAACGGCTGCTGGTCACGGGGCGGTGGAACAACCACCCCTCCCATGGCCGCCAGTTCGAGGCCGAATTCCTCGAGCGTCTGATGCCGGAGACGGAATATGAGATTCTGACCTATCTGTCCTCCCGGGCCCTCAAGGGCGTCGGCCCCCGGACGGCGGAGCGGATTGTAGAGGCGTTCGGCCGCAAGTCTCTCGACGTGCTGGAGCAGGAGCCGGAGCGGCTGGCGGAGCTGCCGGGCATCTCCCAGAAAAAGGCGCTGGAGATTGGCGAGGCCTTCCGCCAGCAGATCGGTATCCGCCGCCTGATGGAATTTCTGACGGCCCACGGCCTGCCGGCGGAGCTGTCCATGCGGCTCTACCGGATCTACGGCCCGGAGGCGGAGAACGCCCTGCGGGAGAATCCCTATCTGCTGGCCGATCCGGTCTTTGGGGCGGATTTCACGGCTGTGGATCAGTTTGCTCTGGAACTGGGACTGGAGGGGGACGACCCCCGCCGGGTGGAGTCCGGTGTCCTCTTTGAACTGACCCACAATCTGAATAATGGCCATGCCTTCCTGCCGCAAGACAAGCTGCGGACTGCTACGGCTCAGCTTCTCGACCTCGGCGGCGACGAGGTCGGCGAGGCCATGGACCGCCTGACGGAATCCGGCCGCATGGAGACGGACACCGTCGCCGGGCTGGAGGCCTGCTACCTGCCTGCCCTCTACGAGGCCGAGACCTACACGGCGGAGCGGCTCCTCCGGATGGCCGCCGCTGAAGAGACACCGCCCCGGAACCTGGACAGCCTGCTGCGGCAGGTGCAGGAGCGGCAGGGCATCGTCTATGCCGACGCCCAGAAAAACGCCATCCTGCAGGCGGTGCTTCACCGGGTGCTAATCGTCACCGGCGGCCCCGGTACCGGCAAAACCACGACCCTCGGCGGAATTCTGCAGCTCTTTGACCTGATGGGCCTCAAGACGCAGCTCGCCGCCCCCACGGGGCGGGCGGCCAAGCGGCTGAGCGAGCTGACGGGCCGGGAGGCGGCCACGATCCACCGGATGCTGGAGGTGCAGTTCAGCGAAGAGACCGGCGAGATGGCCTTTGTCCACGACGAGGACGAGCCGCTGAAGGTCGACGCCATGATCGTGGACGAAGTCTCCATGGTGGACATCCTGCTGATGCAGTCCCTCCTGCGGGCCTTGCCGGAGGGCTGCCGCCTGATTCTCGTAGGCGACCCTGACCAGCTTCCCTCGGTCGGACCGGGGAACCTGTTCTCCGATCTGATCCGGAGCGGCCGTATCGCGGCCGTCCGCCTGACAGAGATTTTCCGCCAGGCCCGGGAGAGCCTGATCGTCATGAACGCCCACGCCGTCAACCGCGGCGAGCTGCCGGTGCTGAATGTGAAAAACAAGGACTTTTTCTTTCTGCGGCGGACAGATCCGGCCAAAGCTGTGGAAACTATCCGGGATCTATGCTGCCGCCGCCTGCCGGAGAATATGGGCATCCCCGCCGACGAGATTCAGGTGCTCAGCCCCACGCGGCGGTATGAGACCGGCACGAAGCAGCTCAATCAGGTGCTGCAAAAGGCCCTGAATCCGCCCGCGATCGGAAAAAAAGAGAAGGGATTCGGTGATTTTTCCTTCCGCGAGGGCGATCGGGTAATGCAAATCCGAAATAACTATGATATAATATGGAAACGGGTCAACGGGCTTGGGGCCGGAACCGGCATTTTCAACGGCGACATCGGCCGCATCACCGCCCTTGACTTTTCACAGGAGACTGCTACAATCGTCTTTGACGATCGGGAGGCGGTCTACGGCTTCGATATGCTATCCGAACTGGAGCCGGCCTATGCCATGACGGTCCACAAGAGCCAGGGCAGCGAATACCGGGCCGTGGTTCTGGCGGCCCTGCAGGGCTCGCCCTATCTGCTGACCAGGAGCATTCTCTATACGGCTATCACCAGGGCCAGAGAGTTGCTGGTCGTGGTCGGGGACGAGAACACCCTGGCCTACATGACCCGGAACAACCGGCAGTCCCGGCGCTACAGCGGCCTGAAGCTGCGGCTGGAGCAGATGCCATGATCCGGGACTGGCTGCTCGATCTGTTTTTCCCGCCGAAGTGTATCTTCTGCGGGCGGCTTCTCCGGGAGGGAGAGCGGGCATACTGCCCCGACTGCCGGGATAACCTGCCGGAGCGGGACTGGAAGCGGCCCGTGCGGCATACCGGCGGCTGCGTCGCCCCGCTGCGCTATGAGGGCGTGGTGCGGGACGCCATTCTCCGCTATAAATTCGGCGGCAGGCCTCACTATGCGGTGGTATTCGGCCCCATGATCGCGGCGAAGCTGGGAGATTGCTCCGCCGAACTGGTGACCTGGGTGCCCGTGAGCCGGGGCAGGAAGTTTGGCCGCGGCTATGACCAGGCCCAGCTTCTGGCCGAGGAGACAGCAAAGGCACTGCATCTGCCCTGCGTGCGGACGCTGCAAAAGCGGTACCGGCCGAAACAGTCCCGGATGCGGGACCGGGCAGCCCGGCAGGCCAATATTGCCGGCGCATTCCGGGTGGTGAATCCGGAAGCCGTGCGGGACAGGCATATTTTACTGATTGACGATATTTGTACAACCGGCGCGACCCTCTCGGAGGCCGCTCTGACTCTGCGTACTGCCGGTGCGGCGGAGGTCAGCGGCGCCGTGCTGGCCATGGCCGGGGAAACCAGAAACAGCAGGTGAAGCTATGTTAAAACTTTCAAGAGATCTCGGAATCGACCTGGGCACCTCCAATGTCGTGGTCTATGCGGAGGGCAAAGGCATCGTGCTGCGGGAACCCGCCGTCGTGGCGGTGGACAAGACCAGCGGCCGTGTGCTGCAGGTCGGTGCGGCGGCCAGAAATATGATGGGCCGAACCCCCGGCAACGTGGTGGCTGTCCATCCCCTCAAGGCCGGCGTCATCTCCGACTATGACCTGACACAGAAGATGATGGCGGAATTCCTGAAAAAGGTCATCCGCTTTTCCTTCATCAAGCCCCGCGTCATCGTCAGCGTCCCCAGCGGCATCTCGGAGGTCGAGGAACGCGCCGTCATTCAGGCCATGATGGAGGCGGGCGCCCGCCGCGTCTACCTGATCGAGGCTCCGCTGGCTGCCGGTCTCGGCGCCCAGCTGGACATCGACGGCGCCAACGGCCACATGGTCATCGACATCGGCGGCGGCGCCACCGACATCGCCGTCCTCAGCATGAACGGCGTGGCCGAGTCCTCCTCGGTCAAGGTCGCCGGCGACGCCTTTGACGACGCCATCGTCCGGTATGTCCGCAAGCAGTTCGGCGTCGCCATCGGCATCAACACCGCCGAGGAGATCAAGATGACCATCGGCTGCGTGTTCCCCCGGGACGAGTCCTACGTCATGCAGATCAAGGGCCGCGACGTCAAGACCGGCCTGGCCAAGGAGATCATGATTCAGGCCAACGACGCCATGGAGGCCATGTTCCCGACGGCGAAGCTGATCGCGGAAGAGGTGCTGGCGGTGCTGGAGCGGACGTCTCCGGAGCTGATCGCTGACGTGTCCGGCAACGGCATCGTGCTGACCGGCGGCGGAAGCCAGATCTGGGGCATGGACCGGCTGCTGGCCGAGGTGACGAAGATGCCCTGCGTTGTGGCCGACGACGCCGACTCCTGCGTGGCCTACGGCTGCGGCAGGAGCCTTGGCTGGATCCGGCAGATGCAGGAGGGTACCATCAACATCGCCCGGAAAAAGCTGCTCAAGGATTGATGCTTCGGAGCCTGTCCGTCATGGCGGACGGGCTCCTTTTGCATGGAGAACGGTTATGGTTGCAATTTACTGGATGGAGGCCGGACTTCTGAAGGACACGGCGCTGTATGAACGGCTGCTTGCCGCCTGTTCCCAGGAGCGGCGCAGCATATTGGAGGGCCTGCGGAATGGGGCAGATCGGCGGGAGAGCCTGGCGGCGGGCTGCCTGCTGGATCAGGCTCTGAAGCCCTTTGACCTGCGAGAACGGGAGACGGTTTACGGCTGCATTGGGGCCGGGAAGCCGGCGTTCCGGGATCGCCCGGAGCTGCACTTCAGCCTCAGCCATGGCGGCGGACTCGCGGCCTGCGCGGTGGCTGACCGGCCTGTCGGCGTGGACGTAGAGGGGCCGCGTTCCGTCAGTGAGGCTTTGCTCCGGCGGTATTTTACGGCGGAAGAGCGGGAGGCGGCGGAGCCGCTGCGGCTCTGGACGCTTAAGGAGAGCTGCTGCAAGATGACCGGCCGGGGCCTTGCGGCCCTGCCGGAGATTTCCCTTGCCTTCGGCGCGTCGGTGACGGCCATGGGCCTGAACGCGGCCTTCTGGGAGACGCGGCTGCCCGGCGGTCACTATCTGGCCCTATGCCGGGAGGGCGCGGAGCCGATCTCGCCCGAAATCCATGAAATCAGCCGGAGCGATCTATGGTGATCGCTCCGGCTTTCGTTATCGGGCCTCCGGCGGCTTGATGGGGAAGAAGGACTCCACCGGGAACTCCACCTGGTTGAACACTTCGCCGGGATCCGCGTCCTCGGAGGACGCCATGCTGTCGGTGAACTCCTTGGTGGGGATGCTGTACTCAAAGGCGGGGAGCAGCAGCTGGGTACGGCGCTGCATCCGGATGACGGAGAACTGGCCCAGGGTGACATAAAGGCGCTTGGTCTCGCCGCTGAGCACCAGCTCGCCGTCAAAGCAGCTGAAAATCCCCTCGGGCAGATCGGAGAGGGCGGTGTCGCAGCGGCAGCAGCTGCAGGAGTCGACGATCTTGGCTGCCAGAATCATCGGATCCACGGCCTCCAGGACAGCCTCCGGCTTGGTGCGGTCGTTCTGGGCGCAGCCGTCGACGCAACCGGGAACGCTGTCGCTGGTGAAGACCTTCGCACCCTCCTCGCCACCGTAGAGCACGACCCGCTTGGAAAAGACGGCGAGACCGAAGATCGGTACCGGCCGGGAGCTGCCCATCAGGGCGTCGGCCAGAATGCGATAATAGTATGTAAGGTCGACGCTGTAGTGGCCGCGGTGGAAGGGGACGGACGCCACTTCCAGACCCACATGGAGCAGCTCGGCATAGCGGGCGCGGGCACCGGCAGCCCGGTCGAGGGCGCACTGAGAGTCCTTGGTCAGGTACACGCGGAGATCCTCGAT
>CAMGPO010000063.1 GCA_946060825.1 uncultured Clostridia bacterium
GCAGCGGGCCTTCTCTTCGGCAGCCTAGCCGCCCTGCAGAGCGTCCCCATGGATCTCTATGAGGCGGCGGCTGTGGACGGCGCCAACGCCTTTGTGCGCTTCCGGGTCGTGACGATGATGCTGCCCGGCATCGCCTCCACGCTGATCTTCGACTTTGTGAACCTGTGGAACGAGCTGTTCAGCGCCAACCTCTTCCTGGACTCCGACAATCTTAAGACCGTCACCGTCGGCCTGAACGCCCTGATTCAGAAATTCGACATTGCCTGGGGCGAGATGATGGCCGGCACCATCATTTCCATCATTCCCACGGTCATCCTCTTCGCGCTGCTGCGCAAATACATGATCGCGGGCCTGACCAGCGGCGCCGTCAAAGGCTGAGCCGCCGGACCAAACCAAGCGGAAAGAAGAGGCAAAATACCATGAGTTTACTGCAAGTCAACGCCTACGACACCTGGTACTATGAGACGTATCTGAAGTCCTTCCTGCCCCCGTGGATCATCGACTGCCACGCCCACGTCTGGCTGGAGGAATTCCATGCCAGAGGCGGCCTGCGAGAGGGAAGCCAGCTCTGGCCCCGTATGGTGGCAAAGGACAACCCCGTGGAGGATCTCAACGAGACGAACCGGCTGCTGTTCCCGGACAAGGAGGTGGTCTCCGTCCTCTACGGCGACCCCATTGTGACCATCGATCGGGCCAGGAACAACGCCTACGTGGCCGAAAAGGCAAAGGAACACGGCTTCCCGGCCCTGTATCTGGCCCATCCGGGCCAGAGCGCCGAGGAATTGGAACGGGAGGTGCTGGCGGATCCCGTGTTCCGGGGCATCAAGGTCTATCTGCAGTTTGCCCCGTCCTACATCCCCGCCGATGAGATCCGCATCTACGACTTCCTGCCCAAAGCGCAGCTGGCCATGGCCGACAAGCACGGCTGGGTCGTGCAGCTCCACATTCCGCGGCCGGGCCGTCTGGGCGACCCTGTCAACTACTGCCAGCTTCTGGAAATCGAGCAGGACTACCCCAATCTGCAGCTCATCGTGGCCCATCTGGGCCGCGCCTACGCCAACGAGGACGTGGGCAACGCTCTCGAATACCTGAAGCACACGGAAAAGACCGTATGGGACTTTACGGCCAACACCAACGACTGGGTCATGGAACAGGTACTGGAGCGCTTCGGCGCCGACCGTTTCATCTACGGCACGGACTTCCCGATTTTCCGCATGAAGGCGCGCCGGGTGGTGGAGAACGGTTTCTACATCAACGAGGTGCCCAAGGGGCAGTTCCCCCGGTCCTCCATCGAAGCGGACCGGCATATGCGGGTAATCGACTACCCTGAGGCATCGAAGATCACCTTCTTTATCTATGAAGAGATGGCCGCCTGCCGCCGGGCCTGCGAACGCCTGGGCCTGGGCAGGAGCGAGGCAGAAAAAATCTTCTGGTCCAATTCCGCCCGGATTTTCGGCGTGAAGTAAGAATTCGTACCTCGTGCGAATGACGTACGCTCTGGTCGCCCTGACCTTCGAACCGGCCCGAATCTCATATGTGAAAGGAAAGGAATCCCATGGCACTGTTTGAAGTAACCGCCAACGACAGAAGGATTTACGAGGAGGAGCTGCGGGACTTTCTTCCGGGGAAGATCCTCGACGTCCACTGTCACATGAATCTGGAATGTCACACGCCGAAGGTCCCGCTCCAGCCCGGCGAGGTCAAGCGCACCGTCACCTGGCCCTCCCTGGTGGCCAAACAGAACTCCATCGAGGATCTGCAGGAGACCTACCGTCTGCTGTTCCCCGGCAAGGACTGCAAGGCCCTCGTGTTCTCCAACGCCGGTCACGGCGAAGCCGTCAATCAATACGTCGCGGAGAGCGCAAAAAAGGCCGGCTTCCCGGCCCTGTACTACTCCCATCCGAACCAGAGCGCCGAAGAAGTCGAGCGGAAGATCCGCGAAGGCGGTTTCCTGGGCCTGAAGTCCTACCTCGATCTGGCGCCCAAATATCTGCCCGAGGCCGAAATCCGGATTTTTGACTTTTTCCCCAAACATCAGCTGGCAAAGCTCAACGAGATGGGTGCCATCTGTATGCTGCACATTCCCCGTCCCGGCCGCCTGAAGGACCAGGTGAACATCCAGCAGATTCTGGAAATCAAGCGGGAATTCCCCAACGTCCGGCTGATCATCGCCCACATCGGCCGCGCCTACACCCGGGGCGACGTGGGCGACGCGTTTTCCTACTTGACCCAGGCGCCGGACCTGATGTATGATTTCTGTGCCAACTGCTGCGAATACGCCATTACGGAGCTGCTTCGCAATGTGGGGCCGAAGCACGTGATGTTCGGCCTCGATCTGCCCATCCTGCGGATGCGGACCCACCGCATCGAGGAGAACGGCACCTACATCAATCTGATCCCGCCCGGACTCTACGGCGATCCCAGCCAGGATCCCCACCTGCGGGAGGTCTCCCCGGAAGAGGCGGAGAAGATCACCTTCTTTGCCTATGAGGAGCTGCTGGCCTTCAAACGGGCCTGCCGGACCCTGGGCCTGACCGGGCAGGATGTGGAGGACGTCATGTACAACAACGCCGTGCATCTCATCGACGGCGCAAGGAGATCCATCTACGGCGAGTAAAGGAGGCCGCGCCCCATGAACCGCTTTTTTATCCGCTATCCCGGTTTTCGGAAGAAGGCCCTGACACTGAGCTATGACGACGGCGTCGTCCAGGACGCGAGGCTCATGGAGCTGCTGGACCGCCACGGCATCAAGGCCACCTTCAATCTCAACGGTTTCCAGTACGCGGCGCAGCAGCCGCGGCAGAAGCGCCGCGCCCTGACGCGGGAGGAGGCCCTGGCTCTCTATGGGAACTCCGGCCACGAGGTCGCCATCCACGGCTACGCCCATCCCTTCCTTGAACAGCTTCCCCAGGGCAATGCCGCCTGGGAGATCGTCCGGGACCGGGAAACCCTGGAGGAGATGTTCGACAGCATTCTCCGCGGCATGGCTTACCCCATGGGTACCTTTGACGACAGCACGGTGGAGACGGCGCGACGGTGCGGCATCGTCTACGCCAGGACGACCCGCGTGACCCACGGCTTTGAGCTGCCGAAGGACTGGCTCCGTCTGGAGGCCACCTGCCACCACGCCGACCCGGCCCTGCCGGACCTCTGCCGCCGGTTTCTGGACCTGGAGATTCCCTGGGGGCCGAAGCTGTTTTACCTCTGGGGCCACAGCTATGAATTCGACGAGCAGGACAACTGGCAGATCATCGAGGAATTCTGCGCCGTCATGGGCGGCCATCCGGAAATCTGGTACGCCACCAACGGCGAGATTTATGACTATCTGGAAGCGGCCCGGCAGATCCGCTCTTCGGTCAACGGAAACCGCATCAGCAATCCCACAGCCACGCCCCTGTATCTGGAGGTGGCCGGGGAAGACCGGCTGCTGCCGCCCGGCGGCATTCTGGAGCTTCCCTCTCTCTGAATACCGCAGGAAAAAGCCCGGCAGGAACGCATTTTCGCGTCCCTGCCGGGCTCTTTGTATGGGGTCGTTACAGATCAAGGGCCGTGAGATCGTCGAGGGTCTCCCGGCGGACGGCAATGTAGCTGCCCTCCGGCGTCAGCATGACAACAGGGGGTCTGGGAATCCGGTTGTAGTTGGAGGCCATGGAGTAGTTGTAGGCGCCGGTGGTGCAGACGGCCACGATGTCGCCCCGGCGGATGGAATCCGGCAGGGAGACCGCCGGCTGGACGATGTCGCCGCTCTCACAATAGCGGCCCACCAGATCAAAAGCCGTCTCCGGTTCCTCCCGGTTCTCGGCGTGGTACACGGTGTAGCGGGATTCATAGAGGGCGAAGCGCGGATTGTCGCCCATGCCGCCGTCGATGGCCACATAGTTCTTATAGCCGGGGATGCGCTTGACGGTCCCGACGGTGTAGAGGGTCATACCCGCGTCGGCCACGATGCTGCGGCCCGGCTCCATCAGGAACCGCGGCAGAGGGAAGTCCAGCTCCGCCGACTTCGCCTTCAGATGGGCCGCCACCTCGGCGATACGGGCAGGGATGTCAATCTGTTCGTCATCCGCAGTATAGCGGACACCGTAGCCGCCGCCCAGATTCAGCTCGGGCAGGGTGCAGCCCAGCTTCTCCCGGATCTCCGCCAGGAAGGGCACCATGATGTCGATGGTGCGCAGATACACGTCCTCGCCGAAAACCTGGGAGCCGACGTGGCAGTGGAGGCCCCGCAGCTCCAGATTCGGCTGGGCCAGCGCCTCCCGGACAAATTCCATGGCTTGGCCCGTCTCGATGGCGGCGCCGAACTTGGAGTCGACGCAGCCGGTGTTGACGGCGGCGTAGGTATGGGGATCGATGCCCGGCGTGACCCGCAGGAGGATCTTCTGCCGGATGCCGGCCTTTCCGGCCTCGGCGTTCAGGGCCAGCAGCTCCTCCACGTTGTCCACGACAAAGCAGCCGATCCGGTTCTCCACCGCGCAGCGGATGTCGGCGTCGGTCTTGCAGTTGCCGTGGAAGTAGATCTGCTCCGCCGGGAAGCCGGCGGAGAGGGCTGTGCGGATCTCTCCGGCGGAGACGGTATCCACGCCCATGCCCTCCTCGGCCATGATCCGGTAGATCTGCCGGAAGGCCGCCGCCTTGGAGGCGTAGAGCACCTGGGCGTTCTCGCCGAAGCAGCGGCGGAAGGCGTCCCGGTAGAGGCGGCAGTTCTCACGGAGCCGCGTCTCGTCCATCAGGTACAGGGGAGTGCCGTATTGTTCCGCCAGGGCCACCGTGTCGTGGCCGGCAAAGGTCAGATGACCCCGTTCATTCCGATCGATGTTTCCAGACAGCATTTTTTGCATCTCTCCCTGCACGTTTTTCCTGGTTATCCTAACACAGGCTTCGGCAGGTTACAACCTTTTTCGCACCGCGTTCGGAAACTTCGTGACTTTACCCAGTCAAAGCGGGACTTTGGCTCCGGAAATTGGGCGGATTTCCGCATTCCTCCCGCTGCGGGATCAGGCAGCAGGAGTCTGCGCCTCCGCGGCCCCGTCGCCGGCCTCAAAGCCGTCCAACGCCGCCGTCAGAACCGCCTCCGGATCAGCGCCGAAGGGCTGGAATTCCAGAAACGCCTCCGGCGTCAGCTCCCCGTAGAACGCCGCCCGGGCGGACTCGTATTCCTCCTCCGTGACCGTCTCTCCGTCCACCTTCCAGACCGTAAAGTAGCCCGACGCATCCACGTCGTCGTAGGCTTCAAAGGGCGCATTATGAATGGACAGCGTCTCCGGATCCGTATAATCCGTGAAGTAGAAGTTGCCCGCGCCGGTGCCCATTCCGCCCTCGGAGACGGCAATGCGGCGGCCCGTGGCATCCTCCCGGTACAGGGTCAGTCCGCAGGTGCCTTCCTGGTTGTCGAGGCCGCCCCCGCCGGTATAGACCACCATGCCGTCCCGCACCGTGAAGAGGGCCATCCCCTGCTCGACCTCGCCGTACTGCAGCACCAGCTCCGGCAGGCCGTCCTCGTCGAGATCCGCCAGGAGCATCCCATGGACGGCGTAGAGGCCGTACCAGCCGGTCTCCGAATCATCCCGTAGAACGGCGCACGCCTCCGCCATTTCAAAGGTCGTGTCGCTGTAGCTCAGCGGCGTCAGGGTCTCCCGCAGTAGCCGGACATAAAGCTCCCGGACCTCCTGCAGCGCCGCCGGGTCGACGGCCGGTTCCTCGGGCTCGGGCTCGGGTTCGGGTTCCGGTTCCGGCTCTGGTTCCGGCTCGGATTCCGGTTCCGGAATCTCCTGTGTCTCCTGTGCCGGAGTTGGTCCGGCGGTCACCGGCGGCTCCGCCGCTTTGCCGCAGGCGCTGAGCAGCAGCGCCAAAACCAGCAGAAGGGCCGGCAGCTTCCATGTTTTCATCGGTATTCTCCTCTCTCCGGCGCAGTCCGCCGTTTTTGCCATGATACCATTTTTGAGTCAAAACAGTCAACGTCCCGCCTCTGTTTTGGTATTTTATCACAGTAAAGTGCGCGATTTTCTATGCAATTTTCACAAATCTTTCTTTTCTTCGCGAAAGAAATTGACTTTTCCCCACCGAAGTTCTACAATAAACGCAGCCAAAAAGAAAGAGGCGGACAGTATGACCCATTCCTGCACCATGGAATACGGCTACTTTTACTTTTACTACTTTATCCGGTAGTAAGAGTAATTTGTGCTGCGCAGGAATGAGCAAAGCCCCGCTGATCCCAGCGAACCCTGAGCCACACAGATTACGGATCTGTGTGGCGTTTTTTTCTATATGTTCCATGCCGTTTTCCCGCCCTCCGGGTCAGCCGGAGCAATACATATAATATAATAAAACGAAAAATTACGATAGAATAAGGAGCGAACCCCCATGATCGTCATTCTGAAACCCAACACGCCCCAGGACCGTCTTACCCATCTGCTGCAGTGGCTGCAGGGCCAGGGCCTCGGCACCCACGTCTCCCAGGGCGAGTACCACACCGTCATCGGCCTCATCGGCGACACCAGCAAGGTCGATCTCGACCTGCTCCAGAGCCTCGACATCGTGGAGGCCGCCAAGCGGGTCTCCGACCCCTTCAAGCTCTGCAACCGCAAGTTCCACCCCGAGGACACCGTCATCGATGTGGGCGGCGTGAAAATCGGCGGCGGAAACTTCGCCATGATCGCCGGTCCCTGCTCCGTGGAGAGCGAGGAGCAGATCATCGGCATCGCCAGGGCCGTCCAGGCTGCCGGGGCCACGATGCTCCGGGGCGGCGCCTTCAAGCCCCGCACCTCCCCCTACTCCTTCCAGGGTCTCGGCGGCGACGGCATCCGCCTGCTGCTGGAAGCCAAGAAGGAGACGGGCCTGCCCATCGTGACCGAGCTGATGGACGCCTCCGAGCTGCCCCTCTTCGACGAGGTGGACGTCATTCAGATCGGTACCCGGAATATGCAGAACTTCGAGCTGCTCAAGGAGCTGGGCAAGCTGCGCAAGCCCATCCTGCTCAAGCGCGGCATGGCCAACACCCTCAAGGAGCTGCTGATGAGCGCCGAGTACATCATGTCCGAGGGCAACGAGCAGGTCATCCTCTGCGAGCGCGGCATCCGCACCTATGAGAC
>CAMGPO010000064.1 GCA_946060825.1 uncultured Clostridia bacterium
GCTGCTCGCCCCGTCCCTTCATGGCCACGATGCCGCCCGCGTCCAGATCATCGACGAAGGCCCGGCCGCTGGCAAGGTCGATCCCCTCCGGGAACTCCGGATATTCCGGCTCCGGTTCAGGTTCAGGTTCAGGCCCCGGTTCAGGTTCAGGCTCCGGTTCCGGTTCGGGCTTCGCCGCAGGCTCGTCCATCGGCACCGGGTCTGGGATTTCCGGCGGCTTCAGCTCCGTCACGGCGCAGCCGCAGAGCAGGCACAGGGCCAGCAGCAGGGCCAGCAGGCGGAGCACAGTATGGTTTCGTAGATTCATAGGCGATGTTCCCTTTCGGGTAATTTGCGCCGCAGCGCACCAGTCCAATGTATTATAGCACGCCCCAGCGGCTTTTTCCAGAGTGGAATCGTCGAATCCGGCCTTTTTCAGGCGGCAGCAAAACTTTTTCCACTCTTTGCCGTCTTTGATGGTGGGGACGGTACAATTTTGATGCCGTGGCCTGCTATACTGAACCAAACCTCATAAAGGAGTGTGGATCCTATGAAACGAATGATCGCCCTTACCCTGCTTTTGCTGCTCACCCTGACAGCCTGCGGCCGGAGAACGGCGGAACTGCCGGAGACGCCCGCAGAGGCACCGGCAGAGACGCCCGCAGAGGCACCGGCAGAGACGCCCGCGGAAGCGCCGGTGGAGGAACCGTCCGCCGGAGAGGCCCCCGCATTGGAAGGCTGGCTGGAACTGACCAACCAGCTCCCCTATTCCTTCGACTGGGACGGCGACGGCGAGGACGAGACCATCGACATCCAGCCGCTGAAATCCAGTTCTGAGGCCGACGGCGTGGCCTTCCCCCTGCAGCTTGAGAACAACGGCCAGATCTGGCGCAGCATGGATCCCGGCGTCTGGAACGTCATGCTCTATCTGACGGACCTGGGCAGCGACGGCAGCTACGAGCTGTTCCTGTCCGGCGACGTCGCCTCCGACGATTATGTAACCTATGGCTGGCGGCTGACGGACGGCGATCCGGAGCCGATCAAGTTCACCGGCGAGGTTCGCTATGACAACGTGACCTGGGTGGACTACGTCGAGGGCGCTTTCGTGGACGCGGCGGAGGACGGACAGATCCGGATTACATCTAACCTCTACATGCTGGGCACCTACGGCGGCGTGCGGCCCTACGCTTTCAACGACGCGGGCGAGATGGCACCGGTGGAGGGCACAGTCTGGGACTACCCTGACAACGACCAGGACCTGACCCTGCGGACGGCCTTGACCGCCCCCAGCGTGACGGCACGCAATGGCAGCCCCGACGGCGGCACCCTGACCCTCGAGGCCGGAGACACGCTGCGCCTGACCGGCTCCGACGGCGTCTCCCGCGCCTGGTTTGAGACAGCCGACGGCCGGTTTGGCGTCCTGGAGGTGGAGAAGCTGGACTGGCAGTGGGCCATCGGCGGCGTGGTGGAGGAAGAAATCTTCACATTTCTCCCCTATGCA
This sequence comes from uncultured Clostridia bacterium, assembly GCA_946060825.1. GTDB lineage: Bacteria > Bacillota > Clostridia > Oscillospirales > Oscillospiraceae > RGIG3159. Next base: position 1,481 of record CAMGPO010000064.1, read on the forward strand.
GGCTGATTTCAGATAATCCCGCAGCACTTACGGGTTGACGAACGGGTGAAATCGCTTTATACTGATAAAGAAATTTTCCGGGCTTTTCCGGTATCAGAGAGAGAAGGAGCGATTTCCCATGGCAAAACGAACCTACGGCCACGAATACGGCTTTGCGACCCGGGCCGTCCACACCGGCAACGACGTGGACGGTGAGTCCGGCGCTCTGCGCCGCCCCATCACCATGGCCAACAGCTATGAGCTGCCCTACGACCCCACCAGCGTGAGCTGGAGCACCCCCGGCGGCAACCTCTACACCCGCAACGGCGGCACCAACCAGGGCTATCTTCAGGAGAAGATCGCCTCCCTGGAAAACGGCGAGGACTGCGTCGTCCTGGCCTCCGGCGTGGCGGCCCTCAGCGGCCTGTTCTTCGCCCTCCTGCAGCAGGGCGACCACGTGGTTTTCTCGAGCGTCACCTACATCGCCTGCTACCGCCTGCTCAATGAACTGTTCAACGGCAAGTTCGGCGTGGAGACCACCATCGTGGACACCACCGACCCGGAGAACGTCCGCAAGGCCATGCGGCCCAACACCAAGCTCGTCCACATCGAGACCCCGGGCAACCCGACCCTGATGGTCAGCGACATCGCGGAGATCGCCAAGATCGCCCACGAGGGCGGCGCCCTCCTCTCTGTGGACAACACCTTCGCCTCCCCCTACTGCCAGCGGCCCATTGACCTGGGCGCCGACTTCGTCATCGAGAGCCTGACCAAGTACATCAACGGCCACGGCGACTCCATGGGCGGCGCAATTATCGGCCGGAAGGAACACCTCGACGTGATCCGCGCCCAGTCCCAGATCAACCTGGGCGGCGCCATCAGCCCCTTCAACGCCTGGCTCATCATGCGAGGCGCTTCCACCCTGCCCCTGCGGATGCGGCAGCACAACGAGAGCGCCCTGAAGATCGCCCGGTATCTGGAGGCCAACGAGAAGATCAGCTTTGTGGCCTATCCCGGCCTGGAAAGCGACCCGGGCCACGCCGTGGCCTGCAAGCAGATGGAGCACGGCTTCGGCGGCGTCATGGCCTTCGGCCTCAAGGGCAGCCACGACGACCACTGCAAGTTCGTCAGCAAGCTCAAGGTCATCACCAACGCCGTGTCCCTGGGCCACGACGAGAGCCTGATCGTCTTTCTCGGCGAAAACGACGAGCGGCAGTACCTGTACCCGGAAAAGTTCCACAACGGCTTCTTCCGCTTCAGCGTCGGCCTCGAGGACGCCGAGGACCTGATCGCCGACATCCAGCAGGCCCTGGATCAGATCTGAATTTCCACAAAACCCTCCGTATGGAATCCATACGGAGGGTTTTTCTGCGCCGCTGACCGGCAGCGCGGAGTTTGCCGTCCTCGAAACCGGCGCAGCGCATTTCGGAAAATACCGGATGGTCATTCATCCCGCTGCGCTTCCTTCACGTCTCTGATCAGATACGCGAGAAACTCTTTGCATGTTCCGCAGCCTTTGCCCGCGCCGGTTGCATCCATAACCTGCTGTAACGTGTCCGCTCCGTTCCGAACGGCATCCTCTATCCTGCCATATGTGACATTTTTGCAGTGACACGCTTCTTTCCTGCGATTCAAAACATTGTCCCCCCTCGAAATTCCGATTGATTTCACTCTCAGTATACAGAAAAAACACAGAAAATCTACCCTCTGCGCAAAAAAGCCGGGGAGCAAAGCTCCCCGGCGGATAAAACCGCAATCAGCAGTATTTCTTGATGCCGTAGCGGGCGTTGGCCGGATCGTCGGTCACGGAGATCGTAAAGCTGACCGAATTCCGCTCGCCGAACTGGGCGCACCAGTCCAGGAATGCCTCGGCCTCCTCCGGATCCTTGCTGCCGGCCACTTTATACAGGCTGTCGATGAGGATGTGGGAAATATCGAAATTGCCGCCGTGCAGGCCGGACAGGAAGCCACGCAGGAACGTGAAGCCCTCCATGCCGTAATCTCTGGCGTCGATCAGACGCACCCGGTAGTCCACGTCGTAGGTCAGGTCGTTGCCCTTCTCGATACAGACCAGACTGCCATTCTCCTGCACGAGGGCCTCTCCAATGGCCTTCATCAGTTCCTTCGTATTGCCGGAGCCCTTGTCTCCTAAAATCACCTTCACCATAGCGGTTAGTTCCTCCTTTGCAAGGTGCAATTATTGACACCTCTATACTAACGGAAAATTGTGAACATTTCAACCTCCATTGTAAAGATTTTCGGCAGGAGGTGTGAAATCCGGGTGAAGCTCAGCAGCGGCCGGGGGCGCCGAGGGCGTCCAGCATCCGCCTGCGGCTGCGGCTCAGGGGCCGCTCCGCGAAGGGATCCTCGCCGAGGAAGAAGGTCCAGAGGGCGGCGGTGTACTCGAGGAAGCGCACCAGGCCGCCAACCGTCCGGACGTCCAGAGGGCCGCAGTCCAGCAGGAAGGCGGGAATGCCGCTGTCCAGATGATCCTCCATGATGGCCTCGAGGGACGCCTTTTCCACGTCTGCCAGGGTGCGGCCCTCGAGGAAGCTCATGGAATCGGTATCGTCCCAGGCCGATTCCACCGGCATCGGATCCTCCGGCGGCTGGGCACGCAGGTACGTCTCAAAGACGTCCCGGCGGCCGTCGCCCAGGCGGGCGTCCCGGCCGCAGAGGGCCGAGAACGACAGGGGGCCGGGATAGTCGGCAAAGAGGTGCTGCCAGAACTTGCAGAAGGCGTCCATGCGGTTCTCACAGGCCATCAGCAGCTCCACGGTGCGGCCCCGCTCCCAGAGCAGGCGGCGGCCGGCGCAGTAGCGCCAGGCCGGATTCTCAAAGGAAGCCAGACGGAGCTGTTCCTCCAGCTCCGCCGCCCCGGCCAGCAGGCCGGACGGGTCAATTCCGGCGACCAGCAGCGGCAGCAGACCCACGGCGGAGAGGACGGAAAACCGACCGCAGACCTTTCGCGGCGTGTCAAAGACCGTGACGCCCTGCTCCTCCATCCGGTGGAACAGGCGGCCCTCTTCCTCTTCGGTGACGGCGTAGATGCGCTCCCGGGCGCCGGCCTCGCCGTATTTGGCTGTCAGCTTCCACTTGAGGGCGCGGTAGGCCAGGGCCGACTCCATGGTACAGCCGGCGTAGGTGATGAGGCAGAGGGAGAACTCCCGGTCGTCCAGCAGATTCATCAGCGCCCGGAAGTCCCGGGAGGAGAGGTCGCCGCCGGTGAAGTAGATGCGGGGCTTGTTGGGATTGGTGTTGTGGAGCTGTCCCCGAAGCAGTTCGAGCACGCCCCGAAGGCCCAGCACGGCCTCGTCGGCTCCGATGACCACCAGGGTGTCAGAGCTCATGCGGATACGGCGGGCGGCGTCGCGGAGGCGGGACAGCTCCGCTTTGGAGGCCGCCGGGCTCTGCCAGCTCCAGTCGGAAAAGTGGCCGTCGAAGCCGTCCAACAGGCGGCGGTGGGCCTCCTGAAGCTGGGGCTCCCAAGCCAGCAGCTCCGGCAGGGAGACGCCGTTCCAGAGGTTCGAGAGATCGAGATTCAGCATGGCACAGCCTCCTTTTTTTCTTCCCATTCTATCAGCCTTCGCCGGGGATTGCAAGAAAGCCTCCGGATTTTCGGAGACAGAGCGGCCCGGAACCAAGCCGGTTCCGGGCCGAAGTGTTCGCTCCTTTTTTGTCATTCTGAGGGAGCCTTGGCGACCGAAGAATCTTTTCGGTGCCGGTAACAATAGATTCTTCGCTTCGCTCAGAATGACACTGGGGTTGTAGGGGTGGGGTCAGTCGAGTTTGCCGAGGCGGCGGAGCATCGTCTTTTTGACGGCGCGGAAGATGTTCTCGTAGCCGGTGCAGCGGCACAGATGCCCCGAGAGCAGCTTGCGCAGCTCATCGTCCGTGTATTCCTTTCCGGTCTCGAGGATCTCCGCGGCGGTCAGGATGAAGCCCGGCGAACAGAAGCCGCACTGGATGGCCGCCTCGTCCACAAAGGCCTGCTGGATGTCGCTCAGCTCGCCATCGGGGCCGGTCAGGCCCTCCAGGGTCCGCACCTTCTTGCCCTCGGCCCAGGCGGCCAGGTAGATGCAGGAGTTGAAGGCCTCGCCGTCGATCAGGACGGTGCAGGCCCCGCACTCGCCGACCTCGCAGCCCTTTTTCACGGAGGTCAGGCGGAATTCATCCCGCAGGAGGTCGGTCAGGGACATCCGCACATCGATCATGCAGGAGACATCCTTGCCGTTGAGATTAAATTGCAGCAGCTTGTACTGGTTTTCCATCAGAGTTCACCTCCGCACCGTCTGGTGGCCTCGATGAGGCACCGCTTTGCCAGCTCCACAGCCACGTGCTGCCGCAGGGCCTTGCCGGCCCGCCAGGAGTCCCGGGGGTTGATATCCTGCAGGACCGCCAGGGCAAATTTCTCGGCGTTTTCCATGGTCACGGCCTTGCCGTTGATTGCCGCCTCCGCCGAAGGGGCGCGAACCGGCACCGGGGCCGCCACGCCGTAGGCGATGCGCACCCGCTCGAAGGTCTTTTTGTCGGGGCTGAGCCGGACGTTGACGGAGCAGCCGGTGGTGGCGATGTCCATGGCGTTGCGCATGGCGTATTTGAAGTAATAGCCTTTGGTGTTCTCCCAGCTCTCCTTCGGGATCAGGACAGCCGTCTCGATCTCGCCGGGGCGGATGTCCACCTTGCCGGCCCGCAGGTAGAAGTCATGGATAGGGACGAGGCGGATGCCCTCGGGACCGGTCAGCTCGATGACGGCCTCCCAGGCATGGAGGGTGGAGGCGGAGTCGGCGGAGGTGACGCCGTTGCAGGTGTTGCCGCCGATGGTGCCAATGTTGCGGATCTGCGGCCCGCCGACCATGTCCACGGCCTCGCCGAGGACGCCAATCTTCTCCTGAATGATCGGGTGCTTGGTGATGTGGGAGAAGCTGGTCAGGGAGCCGATGCGGATGGTACCGTCGTCCTCCAGGGAGACGCCCCGCAGCTCATCGAGCAGATAAATCGAGATCAGGGCGTGGCCAGCCCGCTTGCCCTCCCGCATCTGGACGAGGACGTCGGAGCCGCCGGCGATGATGTCGGCCTCCGGGTGGTTCAGGCGCAGGGCCACGGCGTCGTCGACGCTCCGGGCCTCGTAGTAGGCGCTCATATCATACATGGTTTCAGCCCTCCTCTCTCCAGGGGTCGCGGATCAGACCCTCTTCGGTGAACCGCTCAAACAGCACATGGGGCGTCATGGGCGCCCGGTCGATCTCGACGCCGGTGGCGTTTAAAATCGCATTGCGGATGGCCGGGGCCACGGGGCAGACCGGCGGCTCGCCCAGGGCCTTGGTGCCGAAGGCGGAGGTCGGCTCCGGATTCTCCACAAACTGGGCCTCCAGATGGGGGTGATCCATGAAGGTGGAGAGCTTGTAGTCCAGCAGGTTGTTGTTCAGGGGGCGGCCCGTCTTGGGGTCGAGCAGGAGCTGCTCCGAGAGGGCATAGCCGATGCCCATGGACATGCCGCCGTGGACCTGGGCCTCGGCCAGGGCCGGGTTGATGAGGCG
>CAMGPO010000065.1 GCA_946060825.1 uncultured Clostridia bacterium
CCAACTGCACCGGCCTGCCCTACGGCTCGGAGCTGCGGCCTTTGCTGGCGAAACAAATCTGTTCGCCGGTTCGCTGGGAGGCCATCGTCCGCCATATGATCGCGGCGGGGGCAGACACCTTTGTGGAGGCTGGGCCAGGCAGTACGCTCTGTGGTCTGATCTCAAAAATCGACAAAAATGTCCGGGTTCTTCCGGTTTTCGACCAAAAAAGCCTGGAGGAATGTATTGCGGAGGTGGCGAAATGCTGAACGGAAAGACAGCACTGGTAACCGGCGGCTCCCGGGGCATCGGCAGGGCCGTAGCCTGGAAGCTGGCGTCCCTCGGCGCGGATATCGCGGTGATCTACGCCGGAAATCAGGAGGCGGCAGAGGCCGTCTGCCGGGACATTCAGGCACAGCACGGCGTCCGCGCTCTGGCCTACCAGTGCAACGTGGCCGACTTCACGGAGGTCAAGCAGACCGTGAACCGAGTCAAGGCGGATTTCGGCACTGTACACATTCTGGTCAACAACGCCGGCATCACCCGGGACGGCCTCGCGGCCACCATGTGGGAGCGGGACTTCGACGACGTTCTGGCCGTCAATCTCAAGGGCGCGTTCAACATGATCCGCCACTGCAGCGGCCTCTTTCTCCGCAACCGGGGCGGCGCGATCGTCAACGTCAGCTCCGTCACCGGCCTGATGGGCAACGCGGGCCAGGCGAACTACGCCGCCTCCAAGGCCGGCATCATCGGCCTGACCAAATCCGTGGCCCGGGAGCTGGCTCCCCGGGGCGTCACCTGCAACGCCGTGGCCCCGGGCTTCATCGACACCGACATGACCAAGGAGCTGCATGACAGCCCCCTGGCCGCCGCCATTCCCCTGGGCCGCATGGGCACGCCCGAGGAGGTGGCGGAGGCAGTGGCCTACCTGGCCACGGCCAGCTATGTGACCGGCGAGGTCCTCCGCGTCGACGGGGGCATCGCCATGTAAGGAGGAAACCGAATGGAACAGCGCATCCGCAGAGTGGTGGTGACCGGACTGGGCGTCATCAGCCCCGTAGGCAACACCGTGGCCGGCTGCTGGGACAGCCTGACCCGGGGCGTCCACGGCATTCGCCCCATCACCTGCTTTGACACAACGAATTACAAGGCCAAGCTGGCCGCCCAGGTGCGGGACTTTGATCCCCGGGCCTGGCTCGACAAAGGCGAAACCCTCCGCAGCGACCTCTACGCCCAGTACGCCATGGGCGCGGCCTGTCAGGCTGTGGAGGAGAGCGGCGTCATCGGCACCCTGCCGCCGGACCGGGTAGCCGTCTACTTCGGCTCCGGCATTGGCGGAATGCGTACCTTTTCCGCCGAGTACGACAAGCTGCGCAATCGCGGCCCCCACCGGATTTCCCCCTTCTTTGTGCCGATGATGATCCCCAACATGGCCGCCGGCATGATCGCCATCCGCTTCAACTGCCAGAACGCGGCCATGCCCGCCGTGACGGCCTGTGCCTCCGGCTCCAACGCCATCGGCGAGGCCCTGCGGGCCATCCGCCACGGCTACGCCGACGCAGCCATCACCGGCGGCGCGGAGGCCTCGATCACGGAGATCGGCATTGCCGGCTTCGTGAATATGCAGGCCCTGTCCACCTCCGAGGATCCGGAGGCGGCCTCCCTGCCCTTTGACAGCCGGCGGGCCGGCTTCGTCATCGGCGAGGGCGCTGCTGCTCTGGTGCTCGAGGAATACGAGCACGCCAAAGCCCGGGGCGCAAAGATCTACGGCGAGCTGTGCGGCTATGGCTCCACCTGCGACGCCTACCACATCACGGCCCCCCGGCCCGACGCCGACGGCGGCGCCCGGGCCATGGTTCAGGCCCTGCAGGAGGCGGGCTATACCGGCAGCGAAGCCCTCTACGTCAATGCCCACGGCACCGGCACCCCCCTGAATGACGCGGCGGAGACCCTGGCCATCAAGAAAGCGCTCGGGGAAGAACAGGCCCGGGCGGCCCTTGTCAGCTCCACCAAGTCCATGACCGGCCATATGCTGGGCGCGGCCGGGGCCATCGAAGCCGTCGCCTGCCTCAAAGCGCTGGAGACCGGCGTAATCCCGCCGACCATCCACCTGCTGTCCCCCGACCCCCAGTGCGACCTCGACTATGTGCCCAACACCGCACGGACGGCGCAGGTGGAGCTGGCCCTGTCCAATTCCCTGGGCTTCGGCGGCCACAACGCCTGCCTGGCATTCAAGAGGATTTGAGCATGAAAGAAGCAGATATCAGAAAATATGCCCGGCTCATGGGCGAACTGGGCCTGACAGGGCTGGAGATCAAGGACAAGGACAGCGTTGTCCGGCTGGAACGCTCCGGCGCTCCGGCCACTGTCCCTGCTGCTCCGGTCTCCGCTGTCCCGGCAGAACCAGCGGACTCGGACCTTGTCCCGGTCTGCTCCCCTCTGGTCGGCACCTTTTACAGCGCTCCGGCGGAAAACGGAGAGCCCTACGTCAAGGTGGGCGACCGGGTGGAACAGGGCACGGTGCTGTGCCTGATTGAGGCGATGAAGCTGATGAATGAGATCACCGCCGAGACCGGAGGCACGGTCGCGGAGGTCTGCGTACAGAACGGCCAGGTCGTGGACTACGGCCGGGCTCTGTTTCGGATCCGGAGCGATGTGCCATGAATCGAAATGAGATCATGCAGATTCTGCCCCACCGGGGCGGGATGCTGCTGCTGGACGAGGTTGTCCGGGACGGCGATGACGCCTGCGGCACCTACGCGGTCAGGGGCAGCGAGTGGTTTTTGCAGGGCCACTTTCCCGGCGACCCGGTGGTACCGGGCGTCATCCTCTGCGAGATTCTGGCCCAGTCGGCCTGCGTTTTACTGGCCGACGCTCTGAAAGAGGGCCAGCTCCCCATGTACACCGGGTTGAACAATGTTCGCTTCAAGTCCCCGGTCCGGCCCGGCGACATTTTTACGACCCGCTGCCGCATCACCCGGGCGAGGCCGCCCTTCTACTTTGCCGAAGGGACGGGCCATGTCGGCGACCGGCTCTGCCTGAAAGCGGAATTTTCCTTTGCCATCGTAGGAGCGTAAGCCATGTTTTCCAAAATTCTGATCGCAAACCGGGGCGAGATCGCCGTCCGCATCATCCGCGCCTGCAAGGAGATGGGCATCGCCACCGTAGCCGTCTGCTCCACCGCCGATGAGGGTGCGCTCCACACCGCCCTGGCGGACGAGTGCTGCTGCATCGGCCCGGCCTCTGCGGCGGAGAGCTACCTGAACGAGGAACGGATTCTCAGCGCCGCCCTGGCCACCGGGGCCAAGGCCATCCACCCCGGCTACGGCTTTCTCTCGGAAAACGCCCACTTCGCCGCCCTTTGCCGGAAAAACGGCATCGTGTTTATCGGCCCGGCGGCGGAGACCATGGAGCGGCTCAGCGATAAGGCCATCATCAAGCGTCTGATGGATGACGCAGGCCTGCCGGTCATTCCCGGCACCGAGGTGCTGGGCAGCGTCTGGGAGGCGCTGGATGCAGCAGACCAGATCGGTTATCCGGTCATGCTGAAGGCCCGTTCCGGCGGCGGTGGACGGGGCATCCGGCTGGCGACCTCCCCGGAGGAGCTGGAAGCCCTCTTTCCCCAGGCGGAGGCGGAGAGCGCCGCCGCCTTCGGCGACCGGGCCGTATACCTCGAAAAATACGTCCACCCGGCCCGCCATGTGGAACTGCAAATCCTCTCCGATGAACAGGGAAGCGCCGTCTGTCTGGGCGAGCGGGACTGCTCTGTCCAGCGCCGGCACCAGAAGCTGATCGAGGAATCCCCCTCTCCGGCGGTCAGCAGAGAACAGCGGGCCGCCCTGATCGAACGGGCCGCCGCCGCCATTCAGAAGATCGGCTATGTAGGCGCAGGCACTCTGGAATTCCTGCTGGACCGGGACGGCCATTTCTGGTTCATGGAGATGAATGTCCGACTCCAGGTGGAACACGCAGTCACGGAGCTGCTGACGCGGATTGATCTCGTCAAATGGCAGATCCGCGTGGCCGCCGGCATCCCCCTGAGCTTCACCCAGCGGGACATCTCCTTCTGCGGCTGCGCCATCGAGTGCCGCATCAACGCCCTGGCTCCCGGCCGGGTGGAGCAGCTCCACGTCCCCGGCGGCCCCTTCGTCCGCTTTGACACCAGCCTGATTCCGGGCGCCGAAGTGACGCCCTACTATGACGCCCTTCTTGGCAAGCTGATCGTCTACGCCGCCACCCGGGAGGAGGCGCTGCGCAAGCTGAAGGCGGCCCTCTGCGAGCTGGTGATCGACGGCGTGCCCAACAATCTGGAGGAGCAGCTCCGGCTGCTCTGCGACCGCCGCTTTGCGGACGGTACCTATGACCTGACCTTTCTGGAAACGTAGGTGACATCTCTTGTCGATTCTGAAATTCCGATACAATCCCAAAAACGAGCTGGAACCGGGCGGCCGCAGCGCCGCGCCGGTGCAGCAGGACGAGAGCGAACCGGAGCGCACCTGCCCCAACTGCCGCAAGTCCACCCCCGTCAGCCGCCTCTGGGCCAACCAGAACGTCTGCCCCTGCGGCCACCACTTCCGCCTTGGCGCACGGCAGCGCATCGGTCTTCTGGCCGACCGGGATTCCTTCCGGGAGATGGACGCGGCCTTGCAGTCCTGTGATCCGCTCCGCTTCTCCGGCTACGAGGCAAAGTTGGAATCGGCCCGTCTCTCCAGCGGCGAGGCTGAGGCCGTCCTCTGCGGCACGGCTGCCATCCAGGGCCAGCCCTGCTGCCTCTTCGTCATGGAGCCGGGCTTCATGATGGGCAGCATGGGCACGGCAGTCGGCGAAAAACTGACGCGGCTTTTTGAATATGCCCTGACCCACCGGCTGCCGGTCGTGGGCTGCACGGTCTCCGGCGGCGCCCGGATGCAGGAGGGCCTGCTGTCTCTGATGCAGATGGCCAAGGTCAGCGGGGCTGTCCGCCGCCACAGCGACGCCGGACTCTTCTATCTGGTGCTCCTGACCGACCCGACCACCGGCGGCGTCACCGCCAGCTTCGCCATGGAGGGCGACATCATTCTGGCCGAGCCGGGAGCCACTGTCGGCTTCGCCGGGGCGCGGGTCATCGAGCAGACCACCCGCAAAGCCCTGCCCAAGGGCTTCCAGACGGCGGAATTCCTGCTGGAACACGGCTTTGCAGACGCCATTGTTCCCCGCTCTGTGCATCGGGAGACCATCGGATATCTGCTGGCCCTGCACGGGGAGGGAGGCAGCCAATGAGCATTTCGGCCTATGACCGGGTCAAAACGGCCCGGGACAACAAGCGACCCACGGGCCTTGACTTCATCCACGGCCTCTTCACCGACTTCTTGGAGCTCCACGGCGACCGGCGCTTCGGCGATGACCCGGCAGTAGTTGGAGGCGTGGCCCGATTGGAGGGCCGTCCCGTCACGGTCATCGCCATCGAGCGGGGCCACGGCACCAAAGATCGGGTGGCCCGCGGCTTCGGCTCCCCCAATCCGGAGGGCTACCGCAAGGCCCTGCGGCTGATGCGGCAGGCGGAGAAATTCCACCGGCCCGTCGTCTGCCTGATCGACACCGCTGGGGCCTGCTGCGGTATTGGCGCCGAGGAACGGGGCCAGGGCCAGGCCATCGCGGAAAATCTGACGGCCATGATGGGGTTGAATACGCCCATCGTCTCCATCCTCATCGGAGAGGGCGGCAGCGGCGGAGCGCTGGCTCTGGCCGTGGCCGACCGGGTCTGGATGCTGGAAAACGCCGTCTACTCCGTGATCTCCCCGGAGGGCTGCGCCAGCATCCTCTGGAAGGACGCCAAAAAGGCGGACGAGGCGGCAAAGAATTTGAAGCTGACGGCCCGGGACGCATTGACACTTTCCGTCGTCGAGCGTATGATTGGAGAGGCAGACCTCGGTCAGCCTCCCTTCTACGCCCGCCTGCGGGCCATGCTGTCCCGGGAGCTTACAGTGCTTTCGGAACAGGACGCCCTGCTTTCGCAGCGGTACGAGTGGTTCCGCCGGATTGGTACGGCGGAACAGGAAGGGAACAGAGACACATGAGCATCTACCAGACCTATTGCCGGGAGGAGCTTGACCGGAATGGCCGGCTGACCGGCATCCGGTTCCACTATCCCGACAATTTCAACTTCGGCTACGACGTGGTGGACGTGATCGCCCGGGATACGCCGGAAAAACGGGCCGTCGTATGGTGCGACAGCGAGGGAAACGAGCGCACCCTCTGTTTCCGCGAGATCGCAGAGCTAAGCGGCCGGGCAACCAACGTGTTTCTCCGGGCGGGCATCCGCCGGGGTGACGCCGTGATGGTAGCTCTGAAACGCCACTGGGAGTACTGGTACGTCTCCGTCGCCCTGCACAAGCTTGGCGCGGTCATGATCCCCGTGACCCATATGCTGACCGCCGGTGACATCCGCTACCGGATGGACTGCCTGCCGGTCAAGGGCATCGTCTGCACGCCCCAGGACGGCGTGCCCCAGCGGATGCGGGAGGCCGCCGAAGTCAAGGCCCCGGGCTGCCGCCTCTGGACGGTGCAAAAGAGCATCCCGGGCTTCGACAACCTGACAGAGGCCGTATCGGCCGCGCCCGCTGACCTGCCCCGGCAGGAGACGGCGGCCCACGATCCCATGGTGCTCTACTTCACCTCCGGCACCACGGGCTACCCCAAGGGCGTCGTCCACGACTTCACCTATCCCCTGGCCCACGCGGTCACGGCGAAATACTGGCAGCAGGCCGAGGAGGGCGGCCTCCACTTCACGGTGGCCGAAACCGGCTGGGCCAAGGCCTCCTGGGGCAAGCTCTACGGCCAGTGGCTGGTGGGCAGCGCGGTCATGGTGTATGACTTTGACAATTTTGACCCCCGGCAGCTCTGCACCGTCATCAACCGCTACGGCGTTACCTCCTTCTGCGCCCCGCCCACG
>CAMGPO010000066.1 GCA_946060825.1 uncultured Clostridia bacterium
CTTTTCCTCGAGACGGCGCTCCACCGTCTCCCGGATCAGCATATAGATGACCGCGAAGACCGGCACACCAAGGAGCATTCCGATGAAGCCGAACATTCCGCCGAAGATCGTGATGGAAACCAGGATCCAGAAGCTGGGCAGGCCGACGGCATCGCCCAGGATACGCGGACCAATGACATTGCCGTCAAGCTGCTGCAGCAAAAGGACAAAGATCAGGAAGTAGAGCGCTTTCATCGGATCCACCAGAAGAATCAGCAGAGCCGACGGAACCGCACCGATGAAGGGGCCAAAGAACGGAATCACATTGGTAACACCGATGATGGTGGCGATCAGCGGCGGATAGGGCAGTTTAAAGATCGACATACCGATGTAGCAGAGGATGCCGATGATGAGAGAGTCCAGGATCTTGCCGGTGATGAAGCCGCTGAACATCTTGTTGGAATGGGCGCAGACCTCAAAGAGGCGGTCGGCCTTGCTGCGCTTCATAAAGGCGACGATGATTTTCTTCGCCTGGGCCTGGAATTTCTCTTTGGAGATCAGCATATAGATCGCAGCGACAGCTCCGATCAATACATTCATGACGCTCTTGATTACGCTATAGACCTGAGTAGTAATATTGACCATCAGAGAGTCGAGATTTCCGATGACACTGACCTGGAACCAGTTCTCCAACCCGGCATAGGCTTTTTCATAAACCGTGTTGATGATACCGGCGTACTCCGGGTAGTCCGCCGCAAGATTCTGCACCCACTTCTGGGCGGTCTTGTAATACTGCGGCATATTGGAGACGATACCGGTGACACTGTCACCCAGGTTGGGCAGCAGCAGGGCGAAGAAGCCATAGATCACGGCGATGCCGGCAAGAAAGGCAGCGACCACGCTGAGTCCGCGGCCAACGGAGCGGACGTTCTTCTCGCTGAGCTTCCACTTCCGCAGCACGGGCTGGAGATTGCGCTCCACAAACACCATCACCGGGTTCAGCACATAGGCAAAGACGATGCCGTAGATCACCGGTGAGGCGATTCTGAGAATCCGGTTGCAGAGGGAAAAGAAACCGGTCAGGTTGGAAAACACCGCCCAGGCGACGATGCCGATGAACAGCACGCAGAGGATGGTGATGCCCCAGTAAAAATATTGCGGATTGCGTTTGAACTTCATCGGGATGCCCCCTTCGCCGGAACTGAATCAACTGTAACACACGCACCGTTTTCCGTCAAGAAATACCGTTATTTTCCGCCGCGCAGCAGAGCAATCTCCGCCGCGTAGCCGGGCAGCTCGTTGGGCGTTTCCAGCACCATCGGCAGCTCCCGCAAAGCCGGATGGGCCGCGATCCGGTGGAAAATTCCCTCTCCAAGACTTCCCTGCCCCAGCTTTTCATGGCGGTCCTTATGGCTGGCAAAGGGATTCTTGCTGTCGTTCAGGTGGAGAGCCTTGAGCCGGTGCAGACCCACGACACGGTCAAATTCCGTCAGAACGCCGTCAAGATCGGTGACAATATCGTAGCCGCCGTCATAGACGTGGCACGTGTCCAAGCAGACACCCATCCGCTCCGGATAGTCGCAGCGGTCAAGGATTTCCCGCAGTTCTTCAAAGCGGCCGCCGATTTCGCTGCCCTTGCCGGCCATGGTCTCGAGCAGCACCGTGGTCTGCTGGCTCTCCCACATGATCGCATTCAGCGTCTCCGCGATCATGGCAATGCCGGCCTCCACGCCCTGACCCACATGGCTGCCGGGATGGAAGTTGTAGTAATTGCCCGGCACGGCCTCCATCCTGTGGAGATCGTCCGTCATGGTTTCCAGAGCAAATTCCCGTGTCCGCGGCTCGGCGGAGCAGGGGTTAATCGTATAAGGCGCGTGGGCCACGATGGGACCGAACTGGTGCTCCCGCATCCAGGCGCAGAGGGCCGCCGCGTCCGCAGGATCGAGGGCCTTGGCCCGGCCGCCCCGGGGATTTCTCGTAAAAAACTGAAAGGTGTCCGCGCCGATGGACGACGCCGTCTTTCCCATGGCGAGGAAGCCCGCCGAGGAGGAAAGGTGACAGCCGAAGTATGCCATAGTATCGCCTCCGATTTGCTCTATCATATCACAGCAGAGAAAAAATCGCAAAGAGATTGTTTCTTTTTTTGTCAAGCTGTGCTATGGTAGGGACGGAGGTGATTCCATGCCGAAATCGGAAAATCAGAAGAAGAAGCTTCTGCTGCTCAAGGCTTTCTTTGAACGGGAGACCGACGAAAACCATCCTGCATCCATGGCAGATATTCTGGAGTATCTGGCAGCCCAGGACGTCCACGCCGAGCGCAAAAGCGTCTACTCGGACATCCAGACGCTGCAGGAGTGCGGCATGGACATCGTCGCTCTGCGGGGCAAGACCGGCGGCTACTATCTGGCCTCCCGGGAATTTGAGCTTCCGGAGCTGAAGCTGCTGGTGGACGCCGTCCAGTCCTCCAAATTTCTGACCGACCGGAAATCTCTGGCCCTGATCCGAAAGCTGGAGAGTCTGGCCAGTCGCCATGAGGCCAGCCAGCTCCGGCGGCAGGTGGTCGTCCGGGGCCGGGTCAAGACCATGAACGAGAGCATCTACTATAACGTCGACCGCATCCACGACGCCATCGCGGAGAATTCCCAGATCCGCTTCCGCTACTACGACTGGGGCGTCGACGGCCAGCGGCACTACCGGGAAGGCTGCTATGTCGCCAGCCCCTACGCTCTCTGCTGGGACGACGAGAACTACTACCTGATCGCCCACTCGGAGCGCCACGGCATCACCCACTACCGGGTGGACAAGATGGACAGCATCATCCGAACCGGCCAGCCCCGTGTACAGACCGAGGAGAGCAAAAACCTGAACCTGGCCGACTATGCAAAAAAGGTATTCGGGATGTTCGGCGGCAGTGAGCTGAACGTCCGCCTGCGGTTTCACAACAGCCTGGCCGGCGTGGTCATCGACCGGTTTGGCCACGACAGTATGCTGATTCCCGACGGGCCGGAGCATTTCATTTTCCGCACCAGCGTGGTGGATTCGCCCCTGTTTCTCGGCTGGGTTGCTGGCTTCGGCCAAAAGGTGCAGATCCTCAGTCCCCAGTCTCTGGTGGACGAATACCGGGCCATGCTGGCCGATACGCTGACCCTCTATCCGTGACAAAAGGACGTCCTTCCGATGGAAGGACGTCCTTTGATTCTCAGGAGAAACTTCTCCGGATCAGTTCGGTCAGGATGTCGGCCCCGTGTTCCAAGGCGGCCTTGCGGAAGTCCATCTCCGGGTCGCCGAGGCAGGGCAACGGCGCTGCGCCCACGCCGATCCGGCAGCCGAGGCGCGGGCAGTAGGGCTCCGGCAGCTGACCGTCGGCCACCATACCCAGAACCTCACAGATGGCGGCGGCACAGCGCTCCGCCAGCGCTTCCGCGCCGGGAGAAACGTCGGTCACGGCCGCCCGTCCCGCCTTGTCCGGCAGCAGACAGATTTCAACCGCCGGTGGAAGATCGGGCAAATCCGCCCGGCCGTCCCAGAAGAGCAGGCTGAAACTGCGGCAGCCCGCCTCCACCGCCCTCGCGGCGGCCGTCAGAACCATGGCGCAGGCCGCGTCATGGCCCCAGGGATGGCAAATCCCGTTTTCCGTCTTCTGTGGCTCCATCCGGGCCGCAAGGCAAAGGGAGGTCTCGCTCTCCGGCGATGCCAGCAGGATGCCGACCTCCCGCCGAAGGAGAGAGAAGCCAAGCTGCTCTGACCGCCTTGCCAGCCAGTCTTCCGGCTCTGCAAGCTCATGGAGGGTGCGGTATTCCCGCAAAAGAGCTGTATCCATGGCTATTTGGCGTAGAGCTGGTAGACAAGCCAGCTCAGGAACCGCACCGGCAGCAGCCGGGAAAGCATGACGAAAAACTTGTAATCCACGCGAATGGCATAGAGTGGCTTGACCTTCTTTTTGAGAGCCAGGCTGGCGATATAAGCGCCGGCCTTCGACGGCTCCATGCCGTTCTGCTCGTCGTGCTCCATCTTCTCCACGGAGCGGGCGATCCGCCCGCCGTAGACCTCGTCGCCCCAGGCCTGCTTCTCCCGGGCGGCAGTGAAGCCCGTCCGGATATCACCGGGCATGACGGCGCAGACGGTGACGCCGTAGGGCCGCACCTCGTTGGCGAGGGCCTGGGAATAGGCGTTGATGGCCGCCTTGGAGGCAGAATAGAAGGCCTGGAACGGGATGGCAATCGGCGCGGCCACGGAGCTGAGGTTGACGATCCGTCCATGTCCGGCCTCCCGCATATGGGGCAGCACCGCATGGCAGACGTTGACCATACCGAAGAAGTTGACCTCCATCTGCTTCCGGGCTTCCTCCGGCTCCGTAAACTCGATGGCGCCGGAGATGCCGAAGCCCGCGTTGTTGACAAGGATATCAATGTGGTCCTCCCGCTCGAGGACGGCATTCACCGCCGCCTCGATCGTCTCCGGCTTCGTCACGTCGCCGGAGAGGTGGGTGATTCCCTCGTGCTCCGCCGGCTTGCGGCTCATCTCGTAGACCGTGCAGCCCGCACGGTGCAAGGCCCGGGCCGTCTCGAGGCCAATACCGGAACTGCCGCCGGTCAGAAATACGACCTTACACCTGGGCACAAATCACCTTCGCCATAATCTCCGCCGCCTCGTCGATCAGCGGCTCCGTCAGCGTAGCCATAAAGCTTGTCCGCAGCAGGCACTCCGACGGCGCACAGGCCGGCGGCAGCACCGCGTTGACATAGACACCGTTTTCGTAGATCTCTTTCTGGATGGCCAGCGTCCGCATAGCCTCGTAGGTGTAGATTGGGATAATGGGCGTCGTGGACTCCATGATCGGGATGCCCTTCTCCTTGTAGACCTTCCGGCCATAGGCCGCCAGATCCGAGAGGTGCTGCACCAGTTCCGGATGCTTCTCGATGTAGCGCAGAGAGGCCAGAGCGACGGCGCAGTTGGCGGGCGGGATAGAGGCAGAGAAGATATGGGGCCGGGAGGCATGGCGCACATAGTCGCAGATCCGTGCGCTGGCCGCCATATAGCCGCCCAGGGAGGCCAGGGACTTGGAGAAGGTGCCCATGTAGATGTCCACCTCGTCCTCAAGGCCGAAATGGCTGGCCGTGCCGCGGCCGCCCTCGCCGATGACACCGAGACCGTGGGCGTCATCCACCATAACCCGGGCGCCGTACTGCTTCGCAAGGCGGCAGATCTCCGGCAGGTTTGCGATGTCGCCACCCATAGAGAAGACGCCGTCGGTCACAATCAGCGCGCCGGCGTTCTCCGGCACCTGCTGGAGCAGTTTTTCCAGGTGGCCCATATCCGAATGACGGTAGCGCACCATCTTGCCATAGCTCAGCTTGCAGCCGTCATAGATGGAGGCGTGGTTTTCCCGGTCGCAGATCACATAGTCGCCCTTGCCGACAATGGCCGAGATGATGCCCAGATTGGACTGGAAGCCAGTGGAGAAGGTCACGACACCGTCCTTATGTAAAAACCTCGCCAACTCTGCCTCCATCTCCAGATGCATGGTCAGCGTGCCGTTGAGAAAACGGGAGCCACTGCAGCCGGTGCCGTACTGCTCCAGAGCATGGACGCCCGCCTCGATGATCTCCGGATTGGTCGTCAGGCCCAGATAGTTGTTGGAGCCGAGCATGATGCGGCGCTTGCCCTCCATGATGACTTCCCTGTCCTGCCGGGACTCCAGTGCCCGGAAATAGGGATAGAGATCCTTTTCGCGGATCTCATCCGCCAGATTCTTTTCATAGCATTTTGCGAATATATCCAAACAGATTCCTCCTTGCATACTTGCTGCTCTCTCTTCTCCTGAATTTCCAGGAAATTCATACGTAATTCTATCACAATCTTCTCCAAAAAGTAAAGGCGGTATCTCGCGATACCGCCGGGATTCCGCAATATTCTTCCAAAAAGAGTTCGGATGGCGCTCAAACAGTCTCCTCCGCCGTGAGGCAGAAGCTGGAAAATACCGCCTCCGCCGTCTCATCCAGGGCGCTGCCGAGGCCGGTTCTCGCCGTCATGGTCAGCACATAGTAGTAGTCCTCGCTCTCGATCAGGGCGCAGCGGGAGACCGTCTCCCCTTCCTCGCCGGTGGAGGACCATGCAAAATGATGCTCCGCCATCGGGCTGCGGCACAGAGTCAGGATATCCAGCCGCTCCGCCGGAATGCCGCTGATCAGCTCCGCCGCCTCCACCACCGTTGTGGCGTCCAGCACCTCCGTTGTGATGGTGTAGTCGCCGTTTTCATCCTCATAGACAGCACAGCGGCCCTCGTCACTGAAGGTCTCCCGGGTCATACCCTCCGGCACGCTGAACACGATGCAGTAGGGCGAGGGCGGCTCTGTCTCGAGCCCGTCCGTCACGGTTTCCAGCGCCGCTTCCGACTTTACACTGCAGCCGGAAAGCAGTACAATCATCATCAGTACCAGTCCCCATTTTTTCACAGAATAACCATATTATACATTAGTTTAAGGAGGATTTTAATGAGATATAGGAACAGATTAATAGCTGTATCAGCTGCACTTATAAGTGCTGTTGGAATTATTTTTGGAATATCTGCTGGAATAATGGCTGGCAGAATGATACATCATAGTAATGGAATGATTACAGATGTCAAAGATGTGATATTTATGGAACCTGTATGTGTTATGGCAGCAGAACCAGATGAAAGTACAGGGAATGTATTGCAGCAGACAGAGAATCAGGGTGCTGTGCCTGTTTTGCTGACAGCAGATGATGGTGCTCCGGTGCTTGAATCTGTTTTAATTGCTGATACATGGCAAGGAGTTAATCCGGGAGATACCATAAGACT
>CAMGPO010000067.1 GCA_946060825.1 uncultured Clostridia bacterium
ATAAATCCCTCCCAAAAGCTGGCGTGTGATTCCAGTTATAGCACATCCGCGCGAATTGTGCAAGAAAGGAGGGGGAAAGACCAAAACAAAACCGGACGGTACTGCGGCAGCCGGGGTAGACGGAGACGGCGTCCTCTGCTATGATAAAGGAGAAGGGGGCGTGACAATGAACCGATATCCATGGCTGGAGGAACTGCTCTGCGCCATGCCGGGATGCACCAGGGACTACAAGGCCGAGTGGGGCTGGCAGCGCTATCAGGTCGGCGGGAAACTGTTCGCCGCCACCTGTCAGCCCGGTCCGGAGCACAAAGGCTATGACTGCCGGGAGCTGATCTCCCTCAAATGCGAACCGGAGCGGGCGGAGCTGCTGCGGGCCGAGTTCCCGGATATCATTCCCGGCTTCTATCTCGACAAGCGGAACTGGAATTCCGTGTTCCTCGACGGCGCCGTGCCGGAGGATGTGCTGCGGGAGCTCTGTTTCCGTTCCTATCGTCTGGTATCCCAAAAATTGACGAAAAAGCAGCAGCGGGAAATCCTGAAGAACGCCGATCTGGATGTGGGCAGCGGGAGATGACAGAAAAAGTTTTTCGCCGAAAAAAAGAAGAGAGAGAAAAATCCGTGGATTCGGATTATAAAAGCTGGTAATCTATCTGTTTTCGGAAAATCTCATTGCAAATCAGGTGATTTTGTCGGAAAAGAAACGTAGATTGCAGATTGTGTAAATTTGACGAAAGTGATTGCTTTACAGGAAAATATTTGGTATAATCCATGTAAATCAAAGCAATAGATGGAGTTGGCTCATATGAACGAAGGACAGAGAACGGCCTTCCTTCAGGGAACCGAGACCCATGCCTATCGGTATATGGGCTGCCATCCGGAGCTGCGGGAAGGAAAAACGGGCTTCGTCTTCCGGGTCTGGGCTCCGAACGCGCGCAGCGTCCATGTGGCCGGTACCTTCAATGGATGGGACCCAGGCGTCCTGCCGATGGAGCGGCTGGAGAGCGGCATTTTCGAGGCATTCAGCACCGAAGCTGCGGAGCTGGACGCCTATAAATACTACATTGAGACGCGGGATGGCCGGGGCCTCTGGAAGGCAGATCCTTACGGAGTTTCCACGGGCCGGCTGCCGGACACGGCCAGCCGGATCTACAGCCTCGGCGGCTATGCCTGGAAGGACGGCGCCTACCGCCGCGCCCAGGCCCGCAAGAAGCTGATGCAGAACCCCATCAATGTTTACGAGGTGCACCTCGGCTCCTGGCGCAGGAAAGAGGACGGAAGCCTCTACTCTTATGCGGAGCTGGCGGATGTGCTGGTGCCCTATGTCAGAGAGATGGGCTACACCCACATCGAACTGATGCCCATTGCCGAATATCCCTACGACCCCTCCTGGGGCTATCAGGTCACCGGCTATTACGCGCCGACCTCCCGTTATGGAACGCCAAAGGAGCTGATGGCGCTGATTGACGCCTGCCACTGCGCTGGAATCGGCGTGCTGATGGACTGGGTGCCCGGTCACTTCCCGAAGGATGAGCAGGGACTCGTGGAATTTGACGGCACCTGCTGCTATGAGCTGAACGATCCGGAGATGAACGAGCACCCTCTGTGGACAACCCGTCTTTTTGATTACGGAAAACCGGAGGTCCGTTCGTTTCTGGTGTCCAACGCGGTCTACTGGGTGGAGGAATACCACCTGGACGGCCTGCGGGTCGATGCGGTGGCCTCGATGCTCTATCTCGACTTTGGCCGGGAGGTCTGGAAGCCGAACCGGGAGGGCGGCAATCGGAATCTGGAGGCCATCGAGTTTCTCCGGCAGGTCAATACGGCCGTGGCCGCAGTCCGCAGCAATGTCATCATGGCGGCGGAGGAATCCTCGGCCTTCCCGAAAATCACCCATCCGGTGGAGGATGGGGGCCTCGGCTTTAACCTGAAGTGGTGCATGGGCTGGACGCACGATATGCTCCACTATCTGGAGTTGGATCCGGTCTACCGGAAGTACCACCATGAAAATCTGACCTTTACCATGACCTACATCTATGCGGAGAAGTTTCTCCTGCCGCTGTCCCACGACGAGGTCGTCCATGGGAAACGCTCGATGATCGAGAAGATGCCGGGTTATTACGACGATAAGTTTGCCAATCTGCGCACGTTCTACGGCTTCCAGATGTCCCATCCGGGGAAGAAGCTGACCTTCATGGGCAATGAATTCGCGCAGTTTATCGAGTGGGATTTTTCCCGTCCCCTGGATTGGTTCCTGCTGGACTACGACCGGCACCGTCAGATGCAGGCTTGGGTTCGGGATTTGAACCATTTCTACCTGGAACACCGGGCCCTGTGGCAGAATGACAGCGACTGGGACGGCTTCCAGTGGATTCAGCCGGACGACCGGGACCGTTCCCTCGTGGCATACCGCCGCATCGACCGGAAGGGAAAAGAGGTCATTGTGATCTGTAACTTCTGCCCGGTGCTGTGGGAGCATTACCGGCTCGGGCTACCCAGAAAGGGCTGTTACTTGCCGGTGCTGTGCAGCGACAGCCCCGCCTACGGCGGCAGCGGCGTACCGCTGGGCGCCGTCCGAACGGAGCCAACTCCCTGCAATGGCCAGGAACAGTCGGCGGAGTTCACCATCCCGCCCCTCTCCGTGACCTTCTATACTCTGGAATAGAATCAGGAAAGCTTGAAGGAGGAAGAAACCATGAAATTTCAGAAAAAGCGCTGTGTCGCCATGCTGCTGGCCGGTGGCCAGGGCAGCCGTCTCCTGTGCCTGACGGAGAATACGGCCAAGCCTGCCGTACCCTTCGGCGGCAAGTACCGGATCATTGATTTTCCCCTTTCCAACTGCGTGAATTCGGGTATCGATACCGTTGGCATCCTGACCCAGTATCAGCCGTTGGAACTGAACGAGTACGTCGGCAACGGCGCGCCCTGGGGCCTGAACCGCAACCACGGCGGCGTCCAGATCCTGCCGCCTTACCAGCGCAGCAAGCGCTCCGAGTGGTATAAGGGTACCGCCAACGCCATCTACCAGAACATCCAGTTCATCGACCGCTATGATCCCGACGATGTCATCATCCTCTCCGGCGACCACATCTACAAGATGGACTACGCCAAGATGATCGATTTCCACAAGGACAGCGGCGCGGACTGCACCATCGCTGTCCGGAACGTCCCGCTGGAGGAGGCCAGCCGCTTTGGTATCATGAACACCAATGAGGACGGCTCTATTTACGAGTTCGAGGAGAAGCCCAAGAAGCCCAAGAGCACCAATGCCTCCATGGGCATCTATGTGTTCCGGTGGCCGGTTCTGCGGAAGTTCCTGATCGAGGACGAGGAGGATCCCAAGTCTGACAACGACTTCGGTAAAAACGTTATTCCCGCCATGCTGAACGCCGGCCTGAAGCTCTTTGCCTACAACTTTGACAGCTACTGGAAGGACGTCGGCACAATCAAATCCCTTTGGGAAGCCAACATGGACCTGCTGGGTGAGAATCCGGAATTCGATCTCGGCGGCAAGGACAAGATCTATTCCAGAAGTCCCGCCATGCCGGCGGCCCGTCTGGCGGCATCCTCCGTTACGGCCAACTGCCTGATCTGCGAGGGCAGCGAGATCGACGGCACGGTCCGCGACTCCGTCATTTCCTACGGCTGCATCATTGCCGAGGGCGCGGAGGTGGAAAACAGCGTCCTGATGCCCGACGTCGTCGTCGGACCCGGCGCCGTGGTGAAGAACGCCATTGTGGGCGAGGGGACCGTCATCGGGGAGGGCGCCCAGATCGGCGCAGCCCAGGTGCTGAAGGATGAAAGCGACCGGAAGATCACCGTCATCGGCAAGGATCATGAGATCGAGGCCGGCGCCTTGGTCAAACCCGGCGAAGTGATTTGAGAGGAGGCTGACTATGATGAACGCAATCGGAATCATTTTCTCGAACATCTATGACTCTGCCCTGACCGAGCTGACCCGGGAACGGACTGTGGCTTCGCTGCCCTTTGCAGCCCGCTACCGCCAGATTGACTTTACCCTCTCCAATATGTCCAACTCCGGCATCCAGCACATTGGCATCATCACAAAGTACAACTACCGCTCCCTGATGGACCACCTGGGCTCCTGTGCCGAGTGGGATTTGAATCTGAAGAACAACGGCCTGGTTATCCTGGCACCCTATGCCACCAGCCATTCCGGCATCTACCGCGGCAAGCTGGAGGCCCTCTACAACTCCCTTGACTATCTGGAGCACGCCGACGAAGAATACGTCGTACTCTCGGACAGCGTTTCTATCTGCGCCATGGACTTCAATAAGGTCCTTCAGGAACATGAGGACTCCGGCTGCGACGTCACCGCTGTCGTGACACCCTTTAAGAACAACCAGGAGAAGCAGTTCCCAATCGCCGTTGAGCTGGACGCCAAGGGCAACGTCCGTGATATGGGCGTCGACGTCAGCATCCGGGACGACTTCGGCGGCATGGGCATCTATATCATGAAACGGCTCGACCTGATTCAGGCTGTCCGCAGATGCTCCATTCGTGGGCGCTATCACCTGGAGCGGGATTACCTGCTGCGGGAGTTCAACCTCTCCAATATCTCCATCCACGCCTATGTGTTCCGCGGTACCGTGCTGTTTAACTTCAACACTATGGACTACTACCGCAATTCCATGGCGCTGCTGGATCCCGAGGTGTTCCACGGCATCTTTAACCAGCGCGGCCTGACCATCTACACCAAGGTCCGCGACCAGGCACCCACCTACTTCGGCGAGGAGTCGAGGGTTGACAACTGCATCGTGGCCGACGGCTGCCGGATGCTGGGCAGTGCGGAGCACAGCATCATCTTCCGCGGCGTCACCATCGCCAAGTCTGCCAAGGTCAAGGACTGCATCCTGATGCAGGGCTGCGTCATCTCCGAAGGCGCGGAGCTGGAGGGCATGATTCTGGACAAGGACGTCGTGGTCCGTCCCTACACGGTGCTGAAGGGCACCCGTGAACATCCGATGATTATCGAAAAAGGAGCAAACGTATGAAAATCGCAATGGCTGCGGCCGAAGCTGCCCCGTTTCTCAAGACCGGCGGCCTCGGCGACGTCATGGAGGCACTGCCCCAGGCACTCGCCGAAGAGAAAAACATGGAGATCTGCGTGTTTCTGCCTTACTACAAGGCGATCAAGCAGAATCAGAACTACCCGGTGGAGGAGGTCTGTAATTTCCGGATGCAGCTCTCCTGGCGGGACACCTACGTCGGCGTTCTGCATCTGAAGAGCCCCCGGCGGAAGCTGCGCTTCTACTTCATTGACAACGAGGACTACTTCGGCCGCGACAGCGTCTACGGCTGCTTTGATGACGGCGAGCGCTTCGCCTTCTTCTCCAAGGCTGTTCTGGAGGCCATGGACCACATGGACTTCCGGCCTGAGATTATGCACTGTCACGATTGGCAGGCGTCCCTGATTCCGCTGCTGTTCCACAGCCAGTATCAGGACCGCTTCAACGGCATGAAAACCGTCCTGACGATCCACAACCTGGAGTATCAGGGCTGGGCCAATCCCAGCTTCCTGGGCGAAGTCCTGGGCCTCGGCGAGGAGTACCGCGGCACCGTCACCTGTGACGGCGGCGTCAACTTCCTCAAGACTGCCATCGTCACCAGCGACGCCGTGACCACTGTTTCCAGGACCTATGCCGAGGAGATTACCACACCCTGGTTCGGACGAAACCTCTGCACCATCCTGCAGCAGGAAAAGCCGAAGCTGACGGGCATCGTCAACGGCATCAGCATGAAGCGCTTCGATCCCTCCACGGACTCCGACCTGACCGTCCGCTTCGACGCCGACAGCTATCCCGAGAAGAAGGCCAAGGCCAAGGATGCCCTGCGGCAGGAGTTGGGCCTGAACCGGGATACCAACGCGCCGATCCTCTCCATTGTCTCCCGCCTGGCCGGCCACAAGGGAATTGACCTGCTGACCTACATCGGAGAAACACTGATGAAGGACCGCGACGTTCAGCTCGTCATCTGCGGTTCCGGCGAAAGCCAGTATGAGCAGGCGCTCAGCGACCTGGCCCGCCGTTATCCCGGCAAGTGCGCTGCCTATATCGGCTTCCATCCCAGTCTCGCCAACCGTATCTACGGCGGCACCGATATCTATCTGATGCCCTCCCGGAGCGAGCCCTGCGGCCTGAGCCAGCTCATCTCCATGCGTTACGGCGCCATCCCCGTGGTCAACAGCGTTGGTGGTCTGAAGGACACCGTTGAGCCCTACAACGAAGTTACCGGCGAGGGCCGCGGCTTCACCTTCCAGAGCTACAATGGCCACGACTTCCTCGGCGCCATCGACCGCGCCTGCGATCTCTATTGGAACCATCCCGGTGAGTGGACCGCCCTGGTGCAGCGGAATATGCGCCTCGACTTCAGTTGGAAGCAGCCTGCTGAGGAATATCTATCCCTCTACAGGAGACTGCTTGGCCAATGAGAATTCTGTTCGACTCGAAATTAACCAAATACAAGGACCCCTTCGGCGTTCTCGCCGAAGGGGAATCCTGCGGTCTGCGGCTGGATATTCCGAAGGACGTCGGCGCCCTGCGGGCCGAGGTCATTCTGGATGAGGCGGGCACCACCCGAAGCCTGACCTTTTCTATGACTCATTCCGGCGATTCCGGCGATTACCAGCAGTTCACCGGCAGAATCCGCCTGCGCCGTGGCCTTTAGTACTATTACTTCCGCATATATAAGGCGGAGGGCGGCTTCCGCCTGTTCAAGCAGGGGAATGACACCAACATGGAGGCCGGC
>CAMGPO010000068.1 GCA_946060825.1 uncultured Clostridia bacterium
ACCCTCGTCCAGCTTGCCGGAGGCCTGGGTCAGGAAGGTGGCAGCCTCAGCGTAGTAGATCGGGATGAATACCAGTTCAACACCGGAAGCCTTGATGGCATTGATCTGGGTGGTGAAGTCGGTCTTGGTGTCCTTGGTGAAGGTCTGGACTTCCTTGATGGTGATGCCGCGCTCGGCAGCCTGGGCCTTGAAAGAGTCAAACAGGCCGACGGAGTAGTCGATGTCGGACTGATAGAAGACAGCGACTTCGGTGGGCAGGCCATTGTCGGCAATGTAGTTGGCGGAAGCGGTGCCCTGGGCGGAGTCCTGGAAGCAGGCACGGAAGGCCGCGTCGTTGCCCTTGATGGCGTTGTCGGCAGAAGCGGAGGGAGTCAGGATCAGGATGCCGTCTTCCTTGGCGGCAGCCACGATGGAAGCAGTCTCACCGGACAGGACGCCGCCGAGGGAGAGCTTCATGCCGCTGTCCATCAGCTTGCCGTAGGCGCTGACCGCGCTCTCGGGATCGCCCTGGGAATCCTGGAAGTTGAGGGTCAGGGTCATGCCGTTGACGCCGCCGGCAGCGTTGATCTCGTCAACAGCGATCTGGGCGCCGTCGCGAACCGCGCAGCCATAGACAGCATAGTCGCCGGTCAGGGGACCGACGCCGCCGATCATCAGTTCGCCGCCTTCGGCAGCGGGTTCTTCCGCGGCGGGTTCCTCAGCGGCCGGCTCCTCGGTCTTGGAACCGCAGGCGCTCAGGCAGGAGATCATCATGGCCAGGGCCAGGATGAGGCAGAGCAGTTTCATGGTCTTTTTCATTTCACTTAACCTCTTTTTGATCAGATTTATTTCAAGCCGTTTGACCGGCTTCAAATACAAAGAAAAATTTAAGCGGCCTTGCCAAAAAAGCAAAGCCGCTTTCATGCAGCGGCCACTTTTTACCCGAGATGCTTCTCAGGGGGCCGCGATGCATACGCTTGCTTTTTTGGCGCTTTCCTTCGCCAAAGCAGTACAGCCAGGCAAATTACCTGAATCGGAAGGACTACCAGCAGGCACAGTCGAATGTCCAGGACAAGCAGCAATACAATAAAAATGGACACTGCCAGAATTGCAGTGTCCATCAGCATATGCATCTGGTTTTCAGGCATAGAGAAAGAAGCCGGTGCACACATCTGGGCATCAGCAGCACAGGATTTCGTTGCAAAACCGTAAAACTGCATCAAAATAGGCTCCTTTCTCATGGATTGCTCACATTTTATCCATACTTTTCGCAAAAGTCAATCGGAAGAATGCGCCAACTTTCGCTGCCGCAGTTTCTGACGTTTTGTGCAAAACGACAGATGTGCGGGATGGATGGACATTTCCCGCCAATGATTGGGGGAAAACGTGCGAAAACAGGACAGCACCGCGGAAAAACCAAGTTTTTCCGCCAGATGCTACCGGCAGGCTTTTCCGGTCAGCGCCCCGATTTCCACGGCCCAGACCGCCGTGACGGCGGCGGAGCGGCGGATGTAATTCTCCCCCGCTTCCCGGTAGGCGGCGCTGTATTTTTCGATCAGGAGCCGCAGGCCGTGGGCCTTCTCCTCCGGATCGGTCACGGGCCGCGCCCGGCCGAAAGCGACCGCACTGCTGTAGCGGGTGCCGAATTTCTCCGGCTGCACCTCGGTACCGCCCACAACCGTGAAGCAGACCGCCGGACGGCACAGCAGGTTTTCGGTCTTTTCGCCCGATTGGGCGCCGTGGAAGTAGATGGTATTGCCCTCCAGGGCATAGTTGATGGGGACGGCATAGGGGTTTCCTGCTTTGTCGGCCGTGGCCAGCACGCCGTATTCCCCGGCTGCCAGAATGGCCCGGGCCTCCGCCTCCGGAAGTTGCCGGTCTTTTCTCCGCATTTCTGCCATGGTTTCCCTCCTAGTCAAAGACATACATACCGAACAGGGCCACGAGGCCAGGTCCGCAGTCGTACTCCAGGCCGCAGCGCTCTGCAAGCTTCCGGACAAAGACGCAGTAGGCCGACATACAGGAGAATTTCAGCGCCGGGAAGCGACAGGGCTTCCCCTCGGTGATGGCACAGGTCTCGCAGACGTTACAGCCGCTGGCGCCGACCATGAAGCCGCCGGGCCATTTCTCCTGAAACCGGTCGATCAGCGCCCGCTCCATGCGGTTGTGGGCGCCCTTGGCCGGTTTGACCTTCAAATTGTCCATGGGGTCGTCAATCTCCCAGAGGGTCTGCAGCACCAGAGCGTGCCGGTGGGCGCGGATCCGCTCCGCCATCTGCTGCGGCGTGCCGCAGTCCGGCGGACAGGCATAGTTGACGCCGTACTTCCCGCAGAGATTTTCCTCGCAGCAGACCAGAAAGCCCGGCTCAAAGGGGATGTCCTTCGTGTCCACCAGGGCTGCACCCGCAAAACCGGCCTTCTCTGCCATGTAGATCATTTCTTCCATGGGTCTCGCCTCCTGTTATCTGGCTGTATTGTACCCGGAATCCCTCAATTCTGTCAAGGAGTGGGGAAAAAGCTTTCGGTAAAGCCGGGCAAAATAGACAATCTCCGCTACGGCGGTGATGCTCCAGGAGAAAATATAGAGCAGATAGAGGGATGTAATCGTGCCGAACCAGGCAAAGATCGTGTAGACCCAGATCACGCGGAACACGCAGGAGCCGAGCACCACAAGGACGGTAGGCACCAAAGTGCGGCCCAGGCCCCGGGAGGCGGCGATGGTGCAGTCCATAAAAGCCGAGAAGGCGTAGGACAGGCCCATGATCCGCAGACGGGTCAGACCGGCCTCCGCCACGGCGGCGTCCGGGGTGAACAGGGCGAGGAACTCCCGCCCGAAGAGCACCAGCAGTCCGCCCAGCAGGGCGGCGAGGCCGAAGGAGTAGGCCAGGCTGAGAAAATAGCTGCGGAGGATACGATCCCGCTTTCCCGCCCCGTAGTTCTGGCCGATGAAGCTGGAACAGGCCGTATAGAAGGCGGCCATCATGTCGTAGACCAGCCCGTCGGCGTTGGCTGCCGCCGCGTTCCCGGCCACAACCGTGGCGTTGAAGGAGTTGACGCCAGCCTGAATGAAGAGGTTGGCTGCCGCGAAGATGGCGTTCTGTAGGCCCGAGGGCACGCCAATGACCAGCAGGGCCCGGGCCTTCTCTCCGTCCAGCCACAGCCGCTTCCACCGCAGGCCGCAGGGGGCGGGACTCCGGACGAGGGCCGCCAGCACCAGGGCGGCGGAGACGTACTGGGCAATCACGCTGGCCAGGGCCACACCCGCCACATTCAGACGGCAGACGATGACAAAGAACAGGTTCAGCAGCACGTTGAGCACGCCTGCGCCCAGGAGGTAATAGAGGGGTCGCTTCGTCTCGCCAACGGCACAGAGGACGCCGCTGCCGTAGTTGAACAGTGCCGCCGCAGGCATACAGAGGAAATAGAGCCGGAGGTACAGCACCGCTCCGGTCATCAGCTCATCCTTGGTATGGAGCATGGCCAGCAGGCCGCGGGCAAAGCCCACGCCAACGGCCAGGAGCAGCAGTCCCTCCAGCAGGCAAACCAGAGCAGCGGTGTGCACCAGCGCCCCAAGATCGCGGCTGCGTTTGGCCCCGAAGTAGTTGGCCGCGAGGACGTTAACGCCGCCGCCCATACCAATCACCAGACCGGTGAACAGAGTGACAAGGATGGTAGTCGAGCCGACGGCGCCGAGGGCCGCCGAACCGGCAAACTGGCCGACGACGGCGATGTCCGACATATTGAACAGTACCTGCAGCACATTCGACAGCATCAACGGGAGACTGAACCGGAGCATCTGCCGGCCCAGGGGTCCCTCCGTCACGGATTGGAGACGGACCGCCATCTCACACGGCCCTCCCGGCAGATCCTCTCCGCAGCTTCCGGAGACAGGTACAGGTGAAAGCGACGGAGAGCACCATGGAAATGCTCCAGCCGACGGGCCATGCCAGCCAGATGCCGACGGAGCCGAGGAGTCCGGACAGCACCTTGGCAAGGACGACCCGCAGCAGCAGATCCGTAAAGGTGGCGGTCATAAACTGCAGCATCCGGCCCATGCCCCGCAGCACGCCGTCGGAGACCAGCTTGGCCGCCACGACCACATAGAACACTGCCAGAATCCGGAGAATCTGAATGCCCGTCTCCATGGCCAACCCGGCAGGCCGGTCGAGGAAAATGCTGAGAAGCCAACTCCCGGCAAAAAAGTAGAGGAGGGCCAGGGGGATACAGAGCATCCACACCAGCTTCAGCCCGGCCAGGAAGCCGCCACGGATCCGCTCAGGCTTGTCCGCTCCGAGGTTTTGGGCCGTGAAGTTGGAGATGCCGTTTGCCAGCGTCGTCAGGGAGGTGATGACCAGATTGTTGAGCTTGATCGCCGCCGAATAGCCCGCCATGACGCTGGACCCAAAGGCGTTGATGACGCTCTGGATGATGATATTGCCGACGGAGATGAAGCTCTGCTGCAGGATGCTGGGCACGGCCACCACGGCCACCCGGCCCAGAAGCCGCCAGGAAAACACCGGCACCGGGCCGTCGGTCCGGATCGTCCGGAACCGGCGGAACACGACCCCCATGGCCAGCAGGCAGCTCACACCCTGGCAGAGGAAGGTTGCCCAGGCGACGCCGTCGACGCCCATGCCGAAGGCGGTCACAAAGAGGATGTCGGCGGCGATGTTGGTCGTCGACGAGGCCGCCAGAAACAGGAAGGGCGTCCGGGAATCGCCGAGCGCCGAGAAAATGCCGGTCGCCACATTATAATAAAAGACAAAGGGCAGACCAAGGACGTAAATCCGCAGATAGAGGGCGGAATCCGCCAGAACGTTCTCCGGCGTCTGGATCAGCAGCAACAGGGCCGATCCGGCCAGAAGTCCCGCCACCATCAACACGGCGCAGAGGACGGCGCAGGCGATCAGGGTCGTATAGACCGCTGTTTTCAGCTCCCCGTACCGCTTCGCGCCGAAGAGCTGGGACACGACGACGGAGCAGCCAATGTTGCAGCCAAAGGCAAAGGCGATGAAAATCAGGGTGATCTCATAGCTGTTGCCGACAGCCGCCAGAGCATCCTCGCCGATAAACTTGCCTGCGACGAAGCTGTCCGCGATGTTATAGAGCTGCTGAAAAATGACGCTGCCAAAGAGGGGCAGGCAGAAGCGCCAGAGGACGGCAGAGGGTTTCCCCTGGGTCAAATCCCGGTTCATGGCCGATCCCCTCCCCGCTTGCCGCACGCCTGTGTTTTCATTGTATTCATTGATTCCACTTCCATTTCCTGGCCCGTTGTATCAGACACCGGGCTCCGCACCCGTTATAATACAAATTCCGCCTTATGTAAATTGCAAGTTTTTGATATTTTTTATCAACGCACCGGGAATATTTCGGCACACTCCCTCTGAAATATTGCATAATTATTTGATACAACTCCGTTTTGTTCCGGTTAAAATTCATAAAATTGTCTAATTTGCGAATAAATATTCACACTCTCTCTTGACATTGGAAGAATCCGGAAATACAATAGACACACCTTATACGACTCGATTTTTTCCAAGTGAAAGGGGTTTTCCACCCATGACCAAGGTTTTCATTGACGGCAGTGCCGGCACCACTGGTCTGCGTATTCACGAACGGCTCTCCGCCCGCAGCGACCTCACGCTGGTGACGCTGCTGGAGGAGACGCGCAAGGATCTCCATGCCCGGCAGGACGCCATCAATAGCGCCGACATCGCCTTCCTCTGCCTGCCGGATGCCGCGGCGGTCGAGGCGGTCTCCCTGGTGGAGAACGATCACACCGCCATCATCGACACCTCGACGGCCCACCGCACCGCTCCGGGCTGGGTCTACGGCTTTCCGGAGCTTCCGGGCAAAAAGGAGGCAATCGCAGCCTCCAAGCGGATCGCCAACCCCGGCTGCCACGCCAGCGGCTTCATCGCCCTGGTAGCCCCGCTGGTGCTCGCCGGCCTGCTCGCTCCGGACACGGCTCTGACCTGCTTCTCCCTGACCGGCTACTCCGGCGGCGGCAAAAAGATGATCGCAGAATATGAAGCACCGGGCCGCTCTCCCCTGCTGAGTGCCCCGCGGCAGTACGGCCTCAGCCAGCAGCACAAGCATCTGCCCGAAATGGCAGCGGTCTGCGGTCTGACCGTTTCTCCGGCCTTCTGCCCCATTGTCGCCGATTTCTACAGCGGCATGGAGGTGACGGTTCCGGTATTCTCCAAAGACCTCAAGGGCGGCATCGCTGACATCGCGGCGGTCTACCGACGGCTCTACAGCGGCCCCATCGTCCACTTCGACGGGGATGCGGCGGAAGGCGGCTTCCTCTCGGCGGCGGTATTCTCCGGCCGGGACGATATGCAGATCACCGTCTCCGGTAACGCGGACCGCATCCTGCTCACAGCCCGGTTTGATAATCTGGGCAAAGGCGCCTCCGGCGCCGCCATTCAAAACATGAATCTTCTGCTCGGAGCCGGTGAGACCACCGGTCTGAACGTGGGAATATAAGGAGGAGCTTATGAAACTGATTTCCGGTGGCGTCTGCGCCGCATCCGGCTTTACTGCAAACGGCATCCACTGCGGCATCCGCAA
>CAMGPO010000069.1 GCA_946060825.1 uncultured Clostridia bacterium
CATCCATCTGCAACGCATCCAGCACCACCTCCGCTCCCGGCAGCAGTTCCGCCCCAAGGAACGCCATGAGCGCGCCTCCTAATCCGCCCGCGGCTCCACCACCGGCTATCGTTGAGAAATCCGGCAGATGGAAACGTTTGGTTATCATGTTTGCAAAATGCTGCATGCCGTTTTCCAACACCTCCACCGTCTCTTCATCCGCCCCTTTCTGCGGAGCAAACACACGAGTCGCCCCATCCGGTCCGCAGAAAGGTGTCTGCACATCACAAGCCACCCGGATGTGCAGATTCTTAACCGCTTCGTCAACGGCCGAATCGTCTATCTGAGCAATCTTATCGAGGTTGCCCCCTACCCCAGCCAATTCCTCGCCATTATGGTCAAGAAAACGCCAACCGAGAGCCGTGAGCATCCCCATTCCGCCATCGTTGGTAGCGCTTCCGCCTATGCCAAGCAGGATATCCGTACAGCCCCGACTGACAGCATCGAGCAGCAACTCGCCTGTGCCGAACGTAGAAGTGGCGATGGGGTGCCGAATCCAAACAGGCAACAAGGTCAGCCCGCTCGCTTCCGCCATCTCCATGATAGCCGTTCGTCGGCCCGCTATCTCCGCTATCGCATAATGCGCCAATTGTGGACGAAAGAGCGGATCGCAAACCGTCAGCTCCACCATTTCCGCACCAAGCGGTTCGGCCAACACGCTCACCATCCCTTCGCCACCATCCGAAGCGGGAAGCATCACGAGTTCGCATGCCTCACCTAAAGCAGCTCGGACTCCGGATGCGATGGCTTGAGCTACCGCCTGTTGCGAGAGCGAGCCCTTAAACGAATCAGGAAGAATCAGAATTTTCCGCATAATAGAGGGAACATATAATGGTTTTTTGCATGCAAAAGTACGATTTTTATTTGAAATGCACAAATAATTGCCCATTTTTTACGATTTTATAGCGATATATTTGCATAATTCAATTTTAATTTGTAACTTTGTAGGCTCAAAAAAATCAGAATAACAAACAACACATTATTATATTATCATGAAACAGGTTATCAGCACGCCGGAAGCACCGGCCGCCATCGGCACCTACAGCCAGGCAATCGTATGTAATGGTCTTTTATTCGCAAGTGGTGCACTCGGCATCGACCCGAAGACGGGTGATTTTGCAGGCTCCGATTTCCGTTCGCAAGCCGAGCAGGTGATGAAGAATGCCGATGCTATCCTCCGTGCAGCCGGCACCTCTGCCGACAAGGTGATCAAGACCACCGTTTTCCTCGCAGACATGGCCGACTTTGCTGTGCTCAACGAAGTGTATGCCACCCTTTTCCACGCTCCCTATCCCGCTCGTTCGGCTGTGGCAGTCAAGACGCTCCCCAAAGGCGGTTTGGTAGAAATGGAGTTTATTGCTGAAGTATGATGCCCGCCCTTAAGCATCTCGTTCTTTCCCTTACCTTGCCCCTCTCTATCAGTCTCTCGGCTCAGACGTTTGAGACGGCTTCTGAGGCTGTGAGCAACATGGGCATAGGATGGAACTTGGGCAATACGCTCGAATCCAATTCCGGCGATACCACCAATATGTGGATTGAGCAATGGACCGCCCGCACGCCTTCAGACTACGAAAACGCATGGGGTCAGCGGCCGGCCACCCGCGAACTCATTCATATGATGAAAGAAGCAGGTTTTCGCGCTATCCGCGTGCCCGTTTCATGGTATCCTCACATGGGCATTACCCTTTCGGCTCAATGCCTTTGGAAACCCTCTGAATGGCAACCAACTGCCGTGGATTCCGTATGGATGGAGCGAGTAGCCGAAGTGGTGGGATACGTGCTCGATGAGGGGCTGTATTGCATCCTCAATGTGCATCACGACACGGGTGCGGCCAACACCGCTTGGTTGCGGGCTTCCGGAAGAGGATATGCGGCTGCAGAGGAGACGTTTCGTCAGCTTTGGACACAGATTGCTACGCGTTTTCAGGATGCTGATGAACACCTGATCTTCGAGGCATACAATGAGATGCTCGATGATTACAGCAGTTGGTGCTTTGCCAGTTTTGCGGCTCCCGGCAATTACAATGCCACCGCAGCAGCTGACACCTATCA
Source organism: uncultured Clostridia bacterium (assembly GCA_946060825.1). Taxonomy (GTDB): domain Bacteria; phylum Bacillota; class Clostridia; order Oscillospirales; family Oscillospiraceae; genus RGIG3159. Next base: position 2,092 of record CAMGPO010000069.1, read on the forward strand.
GGCTATCAACCAATATGCAGCCACCTTCGTGGAGACTGTTCGCGCTACCGGAGGCAACAATGCCCAACGCAATTTGATGATCAACACCTATGGCGCTTGTTCGGCTCACGGCACGTGGAGCAGCCATCTGGCCGAGCCGCTCACCCAACTCATTTTGCCTACCGACCCCTTCGGTACGCAAGAGCACCTGATGGTGAGTGTGCACGCCTACCCCTCGCTCCGCAATAACAATGCCTTCATCTCTCGCACGCAGATGGAGCAGCAAAACCAGCAACAGATGCAGGTGATTGTCAATCAGCTCCAGCAAGCCAAACAAGTGCCGGTAGTGATTGGCGAATGGGGCAGTTCAGAAGGAACGGATTACAACGACAATCGGCAACTCTATCTGCAGTTCGTGCAGGATTTCACTACGCGAGCCCTTGCTGCCGGACTCTGTCCGATGTATTGGATGGGCATCTCTGATGGCGAAGATCGTGCCGTTCCGGCTATCACGCAACCCGATGTGCTGCAAGCGATGTTTGCCCCCACGGCAGTCGATAACACGCCTTCAGCCCCCCAAGCGCAACGCATCTTCACCAACGGGCAGATCCTTATCCTCCGCAATGGTGCCCTCTACACCCTCACCGGCATCCGCATCAACTAACTACCAGCCTCCGGCCCTGGAACGCGCGAAGGGCATTTGGAACAATGAACACAACTACAGAAGACCGCGAATTAGCCGAACAGATTCGGCAATATATGGTATCGCACCACCTGACGCTCGCAACCGCAGAAAGTTGCACAAGCGGACGAATAGCAGCCACTCTCACCTCTGTGAGTGGAGGGTCCACCCGGTAGATGACCGAGGGCGCCGTGGCGATGAGGTCCACCTCGAATTCGCGTTCCAGGCGTTCCTGGATGATCTCCATATGCAGCAGGCCCAGGAAGCCGCAGCGGAAGCCGAAGCCCAGGGCCTGGGAGGTCTCGGGCTCGAAGCTGAAGGCGGCGTCGTTGAGCTGGAGCTTTTCCAGCGCGGCCTTGAGGTTCTCGTAATCGTCGGATTCCGAGGGATAGAGGCCGCAGAACACCATGGGCTTCACTTCCTTGAAGCCGGGCACGGGCTCGGTGGCCGGATTGGCCGCCAGGGTGATGGTATCGCCCACGCGGGCATCGCCCAGAGACTTGATGCTGCCGCAAAGGAAGCCCACCTCACCGGCGTGCAGTTCCTTCACGTCCGTAGCCTCAGGCGAGAACACGCCCAGGCGCAGCACTTCATATTCCTTGCCGGTGCTCATGAGGCGCACCATGTCGCCCAGTTTCACCCGGCCGTCCACCACGCGGAAGAGCACCACCACGCCCTGGTAGCTGTCGTACCAGGAGTCGAAGATCAGGGCCTTGAGGGGGGCGTCCAGATCGCCGCCCGGCGCGGGCAGACGGTTGACGATGGCTTCCAGCACGGCGTCCACGCCCAGACCGGTCTTGGCGGACACGGGCAGGGCGTCGGTGCAGTCCAGGCCGATGGCTTCCTCGATCTCTTCCTTGACGCGATCCACCTCGGCGCTGGGCAGGTCGATCTTGTTCAGCACGGGCACGATCTCGTGGTCGTGGTCCAGGGCCAGATAGACGTTGGCCAGGGTCTGGGCCTCCACGCCCTGGGTGGCGTCCACCACCAGCAGCGCGCCTTCGCAGGCGGCCAGGGAGCGCGACACTTCGTAGTTGAAGTCCACGTGTCCGGGCGTGTCGATGAGGTTCAGCTCATATTCCTCTCCGTTGGCAGCCACATAGGGGATGCGCACGGTCTGCGCCTTGATGGTGATGCCGCGCTCGCGTTCCAGATCCATCTTGTCCAGGTACTGCTGGCGGGCCTCGCGCTGGCTGACGACCTTGGTCAGCTCAAGGATGCGGTCGGCAAGGGTGGACTTGCCGTGGTCGATATGGGCGATGATGCAGAAATTGCGAATATGATCCAGACTGGGCATGGTATATCCTGCATTGGGTTACGAAGAGTGAAAAGTATCTTAATAAGCCAAAACAGGGCCAAAGTCCATGCTGCCCGCCCGTACCCGCCCGGAGGGAGGGGAGAAGGAGCCTGTCCGGGAAACGGAGTTGTGCGGAACCGTTCCCGGACAGGCCGGTCTCATGCCGGCGGGGTCACCGCCTGCATGCGATACCGCGGATCTCGACCTCTGCTCCCGGGCAGAGCCCCCGGACCTCGACGAACAGCCGTGCCGGCTTGTAGGCGGGGAAGTAGGTGGAATAGATGGCGTTGAAGTCCTCAAAGTTGCGCATGTCCGTCACGAAGACGTCGACCTGGGCCATGTTGTCGAGCGTCATGCCGGCCGCGGCAAGCACGGCTTTCAGGTTTTCGAGAGCCTGGATGGTCTGGGCCTTGAAGCCGGTGACAATCTGCCCGCTGGCGGGGTCCTGGCCGATCTGGCCGCTCAGATAGACGGTGCTGCCGGTATCCACGGCCTGCGAATAGGGACCGATGGCCGCCGGGGCCCCTGTGCTCTGGATCATGTCCATATGGTTACTCCTCGATATGACGGGCAAGGGTGCGCGGCCAGATGTCCAGCGCATTGTCCAGGTCTTCCGCATGCCAGATGGCCTCCCGCATGCGGGCGCATTCCTGCTCACCGAAGACGGGGGCGGTCAGGCGGGTGAACTTGTCCAGCAGCTCTTCATCGGAGGGGCTGTCGGCGGGTTCCCACTGGGGCTCCAGTTCCCCGGACCGCAGCTCCCTACCGTCCGTGGTGGTGATGCAGACTTCGGAGAACGTCCGGGCCGGGAAGCGCTCTTCGAAGCGCTCTTCCACCACCACTTCGATCATGTCGGCAAGCTCCAGGACATCCTTGTCGAAGATGCGCGGCGGCAGGACCTGGGCCCCGCTGATCTGGCCGTCCAGCAGGGCGACAGCGATGGGATAGGTGATGTTGTACTGGGCCGCGTCCGTATGCGTGGGGTGTTCGCGGCTGAGCGAGGCCGCCTTGGAGAAGGTGTGGATGACAAGACGGCGGATGTCGCTGACGGCAAGGTGGTTTTCCCTGACGATCTTGAGGGCGCCTGCGATGGAGGCCTGGGCCCAGCGGCAGCAGCAGTAGGGCTTGAAGTACAGGTCCGCCATGCGCCAGCGGCTTCCCAGTTCTTCGGCCAGCGCGGCGTCGAAATCCAGCAGGGGGGAGGTGAACCCGGCCTGTGCCAGCAGGATGGACATCATGGCCGTATGGGCCCCCCAGCCGACGCCGTCCTTGGCCATGCAGGGGGTGGCCACACCGCGGGCGATGAAGCCTACCGGGCCGTGGTAATCGGCGCAGTTCAGCGCCTGGAGCAGGACGTCTTCCTTCAGGCCGAGGATGCGGCCGGCGGCGGCCACGGCGCCGATGGCGCCTCAGAGGCCGGAAGTGTAGACGCGGGCATGATCCCGGTTCCAGTACATGCCGGAGCGCACCCCCACCTCGTAGCCGACGGCCACGGCAGCCAGCATATCCGTGCCCGAGGGAGGCGTTTCCGCCATCTCGGCGGCAGCCAGCATCACCGGCGTCAGGGCCGCACCGGGGCGTCCCTGGGCGGGCCGGTAGCCGTGCTCCACATCAAGGGCATTGGAGGCGAAACCGTTGGCCATGCTGGCCCCCAGGGGGAGACCTTCCTGCCGCTGGAGATCAGGGTGCATTCCCCGCCCTGGAAAAAACGTTCGGCCGTGCGGGCGGTCAGGCGGGCCAGCGGCGTGACCGCACCGGCGGACAGGGCGCCCATGCTGTCCAGCAGGCAGCGCTTTGCCTGATGGCGGATCGGTTCGGGAAGATCGGCATAGCTCTGCCTGAGGATGAAATCCGTAAGGAGGTTAGCGGGAGACGGCATCATTTTGCTCCTTGGAAGAAAGACCTTGGGTCGGTATCCGCTTCTGCCATCCCGTGATGGCGGAAAGGAAAAGGACGAGCAGCAGGGCCCAGGCGTAGGGCATGAGGAGCGCGGAGGTGATGGGCGGGCTGACAAGGCCGTATTCGGCGGCGGCGTGGCTGACCGTATTGAACCAGAGCGCACAGACGATATGCCAGGGCAGCATATAGAAGATCGTACAGGCCGAGCAGCACAGCAGGTCGGCGGCGCGTTCGGGAGCTATGCCGAAACGCTGGGAGAGGGGCTTGACGAAGGTCGTACCCAGCAGGACTTCCGCAGGGACGTTGGCGGAAATGGGGATGGTGATCAGCACCGTGGAGGCGATGATCGTGATCTCGGCCTGACGGGCCGTCTTGATGAAGGTCTTCTGCACCTAGTTGACGATATCTTCCATGATGCCGCTTTCCATGACGAGCTGGATCACGCCAAGGATGAAGAGGATGAAGATGATGACCCCCGTGACGCCGCTCACGCCGTTCTCGAGCAGGCCGCTGCTCATGCCGCCGGTGGTGACGGGATGGAGCAGATCCGACAGGCTGAGGCGGCCTATGGCAAGGCC
>CAMGPO010000070.1 GCA_946060825.1 uncultured Clostridia bacterium
CCACGCTGACCACGGCCATCATCAGGGCGCGGAAGCCGAAGAACCAGCAGCCGCCTGCCAGAGCCGGCAGCAGCGAGATGAGCACGTCCCGCATGATGGTGTGGGTCGACTCGCTGGAGCGGATGTGGGGAGAGCTGGAAATGCTTGTCTCATAGAAATGTTTCATGGTCCTTCGCCTCCTTCCTAAGCCTTTGCCCTGGCGGAAGCGTCGCGGACCTTCTGCTTGGCGGTCCGGAAGCTCTGCACCAGATGGAGCTTGCCTGGGCAGGTGTAGGAACAGCAGCCGCACTCGATGCAGTCCATGATGTGGAGCTTGTCCAGCCGGGCCAGGTCATTTTTGCGCTCCGCCTGGTACATATAGAGCGGCATCAGATGCATCGGGCAGACCTCCATGCAGCGGCCGCAGCGGATACAGCGGGGATTCTTGATGTCCATGTGGTCCGCCTCGGAGAAGACGGTCACGGCATTGGTACCCTTGATGACGGTGACGGACCAGTCGAACTGGGCGATGCCCATCATCGGGCCGCCGGTCAGGACCTTGAAGGGGTTCTCCTTCATGCCGCAGGCTTCAATCAGGGCCTCGAAGGAGGTGCCGATGGGGACGATAAAGTTCCTCGGCTCCACGATGGCCCGTCCGGTGACGGTGACGCCCCGCTTGATGAGGGGCATCCCCAGGTAAACGGCGTCGTAGATGGCGGCGGTGGTGGCGGCATTGAACACGGCGCAGCCCACGGCTGCGGGCAGGCCGCCGGGCGGCACCTGCCGGCCGGTGATGGACTGGATCATCTGCTTCTCCGCGCCCTGGGGGTAGCGGGTCCGCAGCGGCTCCAGGATGATGTCAGAGCTGCCGCCCAGGAGGCGCTGCAGGGCGGCGATGGCCTGGGGCTTGTTCTTCTCGATGCCGATGTAGGCCTTGTTCAGGGAGAAGGCCTTCATCAGGATGCGGATGCCGCCGATCACCCGCTCCGGGGTCTGGCGGATCAGCCGGTCATCGGCGGTGATATAGGGCTCGCACTCGGCGGCGTTGATGATAATTGTGTCCACCTTTCCGATGCCGGAGGAAATCTTTACATGGGTGGGGAACATCGCGCCGCCCATGCCGACAATGCCGGCCTCATGGATGATGTTGATGATGTCCTCCGGGGACAGATCATCGATGGACTCCCGCGGCGTGATATCCGGACACAGAGTTTCCAGGTAGTCGTTGCGGATGACGATGGACGGCACCATCGTACCGCCCACGTGGGGCCTCGGCTCAATGGCGATGACCTCGCCGGAGACGGAGGCATGGACGGGACAGCAAAGTCCGGTGTTGTCACCGATTTTCTGGCCGACTGTAACCTGATCCCCCTTTTTGACCAAGGGCTTGCAGGGCGCGCCGATGTGCTGGGACAGGGGGATCACAACCGTTTCCGGCGTGGGAAAGGGCTGGGCTGCGGCTTCGCAGGACAGGGATTTCATATCATCGGGGTGAATACCGCCGAAGAACGAAAACGCCATCTCAATCACCTCTCGCTAAAGTCTGATTTGCATCTTTCCCATCATACAACAATTCTGCAAAAAAGTCTACGACGGAAATCCACAGAAAAGTTGTGGATTTTCCCGTTTTATGTCGATTCAAATCTTCCGTTTTTCGTTTGATTTATTTTAAAAACCTCCATATTTCATTGAAAAAATTTGATTTCCGCAGATAATCCGCGCAATAATCCCTTCCGTTCAGTTTGAATAAATATTTAGATATCGGTTCAAATATACCGATAAAAACAGCTCGCAAAAAACGGTTGAATTCGCAGAAAAAATCTGGTATAGTAGAGGCAGAAGAGATTCGCAGGTATAGTTCATTGGTAGAACGGCAGCTTCCCAAGCTGCATAGGGGGGTTCGATTCCCCTTACCTGCTCCAAAAAACAAGCGCCGGTCATCGACCGGTGCTTGTTTTTTAGGCGGTAGGGGAATCGAACAATGAAATCCGAATCGCCCGTGACTCGTCGAAATGGCAAGCACTTCTTTCACAGCGGACAGCCGTCCGGTGCTCTGCCGTGCCCGTCATTTCTCCTCTCCCCGCGAAGCAGGCTTCGCGGGGTCCCCAATGGGCCAGGGCCGCAGCAGTGGCGCATCCTCTGGCGCCGGTGTAGCCGGCGCTGTAAACGATTCCCCTCACAGCTCCAGAAAAGAAACCGCTTTTGCTCACGCTTGCCTCAATCCTGCTCAGTTAGGTTACTCTTTGGCAAAAAGGGACTCCACGCATCTGCAAAGCGGACTTTTTATGAATTCTCTGTAGATTTTCCTCCGCCCGGGCGTTATAATGACGGACGAACGAACACTGCGGAGGTTTTTCATGAAACGTGTCTTTACCACCATGATGCCTGACCGGGCTGGGGCCTTCATCGGCGCCGACCGCTGCATCACCGAGCTGGGCCTGAATATCACCCGTGTCAGCTACAACAAGGCCGTCGACGCCCATCTGCTCTTCATCGAGGTGGAGGGCGGCGAGGAAACCCTTGCCCTGGCCGAGGAAAAACTGGCAAAGCTTGGCTATCTGCCCAACTCCATGGGCATCGGCAGCGTCATTCTGGTGGAATTCCGGCTCCGTGACCGGCCTGGCACCCTTCTGCCGGTGCTGGAACTGATTCGCCAGTTCCACTTCAACATCTCCTACATCAGCTCCCAGGAGAACGGCAGCGGCTACCAGAACTTCAAAATGGGCCTCTTCGTGGACAACACCGGTGACATCTCCGACTTTCTGGGCCGGGCGGCCCGGCTCTGTCCCGTCCGGATCCTCGACTATGACCGCAGTGAAAAAGTTCTGGACAACACGGTCTTCTACCTCTCCTTCGCCAACGAGATCTCCGAGAAAATGAGCCTCGACGGCGAGGCAGCCAAGGAACTCATCGTCAACTCCAACCTCGTCATGCAGATGCTGGACGAGCGGGATCAGCCCGTCCACCAGGTCTTTGACTACATCCGCCAGTTTGCCGACTGCATCCGCACCGGTCGGGGCGAGGGCTATGTACCCCGCGTCACCCGCCTGACGACGGCTGCCGGCTTGCCCATCACTCTGATCGAGCCGCCCTGCGGCAGCAGCCTCTGCCTGCTGGAATGTCAGGACGTCCTGCTGGGCGTGGACAGCGGCTTCGCCTGCTATCGGGAGGAGCTGCTGCGAACCGTTCTGGGCGTCTACCCCGATTTCCTTACCCGCCGCAGGGAGCTGATGCTGACCCACGGCGACGTGGACCACTGTGGCTGTACCGGACTCTTTGACCGAGTGTATGTGAACCGGAAGGTCTGGGACAACTTTGAGCTTGAACGCTGCGGCAAGCCGGACTTCCGCGAGGAAAACGCCATCCATGCCCCCTACGCCCGCATCAGCAAGCTGCTGACGGCCTATGAGCCGCCGAAGGCAGACAATCTGACGGTCTTTGCCGGAACGTCAGAGCCGGTGCCGGAGCTGCTGACCCCCATTGGCACGCTGAACGTCGCGCCCCTGTGCTTCGAGGTCTACGAGGGACAGGGCGGCCACGTCCGGGGCGAGATGGTCTACCTTGAGCGCACCCACCGCATCGCCTTCACCGGCGATATCTTTGTAAATATCAAGTCCTTCATCCCGGCCCAGGCAAAATTCAACCGGCTGGCCCCCTTCCTGATGACCTCCGTGGACGTGGAACCAGCCCTGGCCAAACAGGAACGGGAGGCCTTCTTCGGCCTGTTAAGTCCGGGCCGCTGGCAAATCTTCGGCGCCCACGGCAATGTCCACAAGGTCGAAATTCCATAAGAAAACGCCGCACACCTCGGTGTGCAGCGTTTTTTTACCACCGGCCATGGCAGAGCAGGCGCTCCACGGCGGCGGTCATCGCCGTTGTGACGGCGTTTGCGCCCGCGAGCGTCCAGAGCAGCCGCTTCCGGTTCGACGGCTCCGTTTCAATCATGTGATAGCAGGCCGGCAGCTCGATAACCAGCGTCAGAACCAGATAGGCCGCGCCGACCGTATACAGCGGCTCATGCTCGATTGCTTGGGAAAAGGTGTGAACCGGATCGAATAGGGCAAGCACATAGGGCGTGGCAAAGGACAGCAGATTGGCGATGACGACGCAGGGAAGGATTTTCTTCCAACTTGGAACCTTCGCGATCCAGCGTACGGCCGCCGCCTCGATCAGGATGGTCGCCGCCGCCACCCATGGCAGCACATCAAAGGGCCGGGGCTCGGAGATCCAGACCCAGGAGGAATTGGCATAAACCCGGACGCCAAGCAGCAGGCACACGGCGGCACAGCCGCCCAGGCGGAACATTCTCTGTTTCTGTTTCATGGGGACGCCTCCTCGGTTGGAATTTATCCCCAGTTTAGCGGCTTGTCCCATCAAAACGGCATCATATCAGGACTTGACAGATGCTGTTTTTCGCTATATACTTAGTATCACTAAATATTTATGAAAACAGAGGTGATGAGATGGACGACCGTTTTCTGCAGCAGCTCAACAAGGGCGTGCTGGAGATGCTGGTGCTGGAGCTGGTCTGCGCGAAGCCCAGCTACGGCTATGAGCTGCTCACCAGCCTGAAGGAGAAGTCCGGCGGCCTCTTTGCGCCGAAGGAGGGCACGCTGTATCCAATCCTCTACCGGCTGGAGGACGACGGCCTGATCGTCTCGGGCTGGCAGGCCGGCGAGGGCCGGGCCGCCCCGAAGAAGATCTACACCGCCACAGAGGCCGGTCAGGCGGAGCGGCTCCGCCGGCAGCAGCTCTGGCGCGGCTTTGCCGGAACCGTCAACGCTTTCTTTGAAGGAGGAATCCCCGATGAACCGTGACACAAACCAAGCCCTTCCTGCGTCCGTGAAGCGCTATCTCCGGGCTGTGGCCCGGCGGCTCAACCTGCCGCGGCAGATGCGCGACCGGGTCATGAGCGATTTTACGACCTCCCTCTGCGCCCGGGCGGAACAGGGCGAAAGCTGGGAGGACATTCTGGCCTCCCTCGGCACGGCCGCCGAAGCGGCAGCGGAACTGCGGGAGCCGATGCAGGAATACGCCTACCGCAAGAGTCCCTGGCGCTTTGTCTGTCTGGCGGCGGCCGCCCTCTGTCTGCTCCGGCTGCTCAGCTACAGCCTGTCCATGTTGATGATCTGGTCCTTCACGCACACATCCGCCGACACCAGCGTCGGCATCATCGGCGGAGCCGACGGACCAACTGCGATTTTTGTCTCCCTGCCGGAAGCCACGCTCATCCTCCGTCTCTTGATCGTCCTGGTGCTCCTGATCGGCTGCATCGCCGGCTTCTGGTGTCTCGGCCACCTGAAGCAGAAGCCCAGGGATCCAGAAGCCTGAAAAAAATGCCCGGCAGCATCGCTGCCGGGCATTTGTACGATATGCGGTTACTCCCAGGTGGGCTCGTAGGAGTCCAGGTTCAGGCAGATATAGCTGGTGCCGACGTTGACCGGCAGCTCGGTGCCGTCCGCCTGGGTGATGACGAACATCTTGTTCTCGTCGGTCGTCCACTTGATCGGGACGATCTTGCCGTTGGAGGCATAGTAGCCGTCGCCGCCGGAGAGGGAGATGTCCATATGGACGCCGTCCTCATAGAGCTTCGTGGTGGTGCCCAGAACAAAGACGTTCTTGACCGCCGTGACCTCGCCAGTCTTGTAGTCGGTCAGGCGCTCGCCGCAGGACCAGCGCTCATAGAGGCCCGTCTCGGGGTCATAGTGGAAAGAGGTTGTCTGAATGCTGGAGAAGTCCACGTTCAGGACGGAGCAGTCTTCGCCGGCGTCCAGGACGGGATTTTCCGCGTCCGGCTCCGCCAGGAAGGTCGTCCAGGGCTCCGTGACCTCGGTCTCTGTCCGGCGGCCCAGGTCGCTGATGCAGTCATTGATCAGCTCGTCCGTGGAGTAGAGGGTATGCTCTGTGGCCAGACCGTTCGGCTCCCGGAACCAGTAGGAGTGCTCCTGGAAGTTGATGTCATCGATGCCATTCTCTTCCAGGTAGTTGGCGCAGTAGCTGGGATCCTCGCCCACATGGATATAGAGGGCGTCAAAGGCATTGGCGATCCGGGCGTAGTCGATGCGAGCGGAGCGGATCGTGCCGATCTGGCCGATGCCGTCGATGTCCTTATAGAAGGCCAGAAGCCGGGTGACGTAGCCCTCGATATAGGTCTCCAGAATCAGATCCGCATGGGACAGGCTGGTCTGCACCCGCTGCTGCTGGATGGTCATGTTGTTGATCATAATGGCGATGGGCCGGCGCTGCATATAGGCCTCGTCACAGAGCTCGCCGGTGAGCTGGTTCCGGATAATGACCGGCTCCGGCTCCGGTTCGGGTTCCGGTTCCGGCTCGGGTTCCGGCTCCGGTTCAGGTTCCGGCTCAGCCGCCGGTTCCTCCACCTGCTCCGCCAGAGATTCCTCCGGCAGCGCCTCTTCTTTTTTGCCGCAGCCGGCGATCGAAAGCAGCATTACAGCCGCAAGTAGCCATGCAATCCATTTTTTCATAATGAAACACCTCGATTTTTGTACAGAATGGATAAAAAATTGGCGAGGCAGATTA